>JBDKJB010000080.1:0-6904 GCA_039796835.1 Pseudomonadota bacterium
GGTGAGGCCCAGGGCCTTCTGCGCCATGCTGGTGGCCAGGGAGCTGATCTGCTGGCGCGATGCGTCCCAGCCGGCCACCCCGCCGCCATCGACATAGCGGCTGCCCACCACCAGGTCCACGGGCTCGGTCTGCAGGACCTGGAACATCTGCGGCAAGAGGCTTTCATCGTGCTGCAGGTCGGCGTCCATCACAGCAATGCACGGTGCCCCGGTGGCCAGCATGCCTTCGACACAGGCACTGGACAGGCCCCGTCGCCCCACGCGGCGCAGGCAGCGCACCTGGGGGTTGCTGCGGGAGATCTCGTGCAGGCGCGCTGACGTGCCGTCGCGCGAGTCGTCGTCGACAAACACCAGCTCCCAGCGGATGTGGCCCAGCAGCCGGGTGAGCCGCGCGATCAGCTCGTCGACGTTGCCGATCTCATTGAAGGTCGGCACCACCACCGCCAGCTCCAGTGCGGCGGCCGTGCCCGGCAACCCGGGCATCATCGGCGCCCGCGGCGGCTACCACCGCCGGAGCGGCGCGACATCAGCAGCTGCACCGTGCCGCCAATGGCCAGACCCACCACACCGATGCCGATGAGCCAGGGTTTGACATCTTCCTTGAACTGCTGCCACAACATCTCGTTGACGGCCCCGGATGTACCGCCGCTGGCCTTGGGCGCATCGTTATGCGGCAGCAGCACGACCGGTTCCGGCAGCTTGGACGCTGCATCGGTTGCTGCTGCAGGCTGGCCCCGCACGGCATCCACCGCGTCCTTGACCGGCGCCAGCACCCCCTTGACTTTGGCACCCAGAGAATCCTCATCTGCAGCGGGATCTTTGTTAGCACCCACCGCGTTGAGCCGCGCTTTGGTTTTGTCGTCCGCCAGCTTCAGGCGCAGCGCCGCAGCAGCCTTGGCCGCCTCGGCCCGCTCCACGCGTTCCTGTTCGCTCAGGTGCTCTTTCACCAGGCTGGCCGGATCGTTGTCCTTGGCAGCTTGGTTGGCGTCCTGGTTGGCTTTTTCGAGGATGGCCGGCAGGTTACCGCGGCCCACGCCCGGTGCTGCGCTGCCGCTGTTGATCACATCCGCCTGCCCCGACAGCGAATGGAGCATCAACCAGGCGGCCGCAAATGCGGGAACAGCAGTGATGGCAAACAGCTTCATGGTCAGCCCTAAATTTTAACGAGGCAGGCGCAACGCCGACGTTGCGTTCATGGCCATCGGGGAAGATGCGTTCCGGGCGGCATGGCAGGCCGCAGGGTTGGTTCGCCCTGGCCATTCAGACGGATGGCGCTGCGCACGCCTGCCAACACCCCAAACCCGCTGGGCCAGGTACTCACGAAAGCATCACGTGGCGGCACGGCCACCCGGAAACCATTCTCCACACGACCGAGGCTGCGCAGCCAGTGGCCGGTTTGCGCCAGGGAGGCCTGAACTTCCCAACTGCCACCCTGCACCTGCTGCTGCGCTACCGCGCCCACAGCCGCGCACGCCATCAAGTGCCCCGTCGCGAAGTCCAGGATCTGCATGGGCAGGGCTTCGGGCTTGCTGCTGCCCTTGGCCACCATTTCGGCGTGGTTGAACCCACTGGCCGTCTGCACCAGAGAATCGAATCCCCGTCGAGCCGCCCAGGGCCCTTGGGTGCCATACGCGCTAAGCGACACGACCACCAGCCCCGGTCGCATGCGGACCAATTCCTGCGCCGAAAAACCAAGCGCATCCAGGCCGCCGGGACGGTATCCCCTCACCAGCACATGGGCCTGTTGCACCAGCTGGGTCAGGGTGGTACGCCCCTGTGCCGTGGTCAGATCGACATGGCAGGACAGCTTGCCCCGGCTGGTGTCTGCGATCGAAGCGATGTTGGGCAGATGCGGCGAATTGACCAGCATCACCTCCGCCCCCAGGCGCGCCAGCAGGCGCCCACAGGCCGGACCGGCCAGGATGCGGGTGAGGTCCAGCACACGCAGGCCCCGCAGCGGCAAGCCGTCTGCGCCCAAAGCCGGCAGTGCCAATGCCGCGGCCCCGTCCAGCTTGTGCAGGCTCATCAGCGGCTGCGCAGCCACCGCCTGCCCCTGCGGGTGGGCCTCCCACTCGGCCAGACTGCGAAACCTGGCCGCCACCCCCCCGGCATGTGCCACGGCGTCTTCGAAGTCCTGCGCCAGCCAGGGCTGCAGTGCGGATTCGGCATCGGCACGGGTTGCGCTGGCAGGGTCCAGCCCCAGCACGTGCAGGGCCACACCACGGTGATGTTTGAAGTTGGCATGCAGGCGCACCCAGCCGTCCCGGCATCGGTACAGGCCCGAAAACGCATCCCAGATTTCTGGCGTTTTGCCGTCCAGGCTGAACCATGCCGAGCATTCATGCGCCGCATGCAGCATGTCCACCGCCACCGTGGCGGGTGCCTGGCCACGCAGCACCCCCAGCTCGCTCGCCGCCAGCGCTGCTGCTGCCAGCGGTACCTGGGCGGCTGCGCCCACGTGAAATGACGACGGAAACACCGGGTCTACCCCGTCAAGCTGCACCCGCTCCAAGGCACTGGCGTCTTGCCCCAGCACACGCCAAAGGTCCGCCAGGGCGTTCCGGGAGATCGCGTCAGCCATGGCGTTCAGGCGTTGAAGTTCAGGCGCAGGCCGGGGATCGGCCAGTCGTCCACCCGCAGCAGCTTGCCCGTGCCCGACTGCGTGATGTAGGCCGTGCGCATGCCAGGCCCGCCAAAGCAGATGTTGGTGGTGATCGGGTCGGGCAAGGGCACATGGCTGCACAGTTGGCCGTCCGGAGCCACCACCGTGATGCCGCCATGGTGCAGTGTGGCCACACAAATGTTGCCCAGCGCATCGACCGCGATGGAGTCGAATCGCTGGAAATGCCCGCCAGGAGCCTGCACCACCAAGCGCGCCCCTTGCGGAGACGGCCAGGGCGCCTTGTGGATCTGCCCCGGTCCGGCAAGGTCGAAAGCCCACAGGCGGGCTCCTTCGGTTTCGGCGTAATACAAGGTTTGGCCATCGGGCGACAAAGCCGTGCCGTTGGCGTTGAACGCCGGGCGGGCCAGGGTGCTTGAAGCCCCCATACCAGCGTGCAGATAGAACACACCTCCGCGGTCCATGTCGTCGCGGCGGTGTTTGCCCAGATCCGTGAAGTACAGCCCCCCCAGGGCGTCAAACACCAGGTCATTGGGGCCGCGCAGGGCATATCCGTCCACGGTGTCGGTCACGCGTTCGCTCGCACCTGTGGCCAGGTTCACCCGCTCGATGCGGCCGCCGGAATAGTTGGCGGCCTGCCGCGCGGGCACCAGATAGCCGTTGGGCAGGGTGACAAAGTCGAAGCCGCCGTTGTTGCACACATAGACCGCACCGTCCGGCCCCACAGCTGCGCCGTTGGGGCCACCGCCGAGTTGCGCCACGACCTGCACGCTTCCGTCCGGACGCACCCGGGTGAGCGTGCCACGCGCGATCTCCACCAGCAGCACCGAGCCGTCGTCCATGGCCACCGGCCCTTCGGGGAATTGCAAACCGCTGGCCATGTCGTGGATGCGCATGAAAACCTCGCTGTGTGGATGCAGTCCACTTTACAAGACAATGCCGCCATGCCCAGCCCATCCAAGCCCATCACCCTCTCGGTGCTGGACCTGTCCCCCATCGCCGAAGGCAGCACCGCCAGCCAGTCGTTTGCCAACACGCGCAGTCTGGCCCAGCATGCAGATGCGCTGGGATTTCGCCGCTACTGGCTGGCTGAGCATCACGGCATGCCAGGCATTGGCAGCGCCGCCACGTCGGTACTGATCGGCCATGTGGCGCAAGCCACGCAGCGCATCCGTGTGGGCGCAGGCGGCATCATGCTGCCCAACCACGCCCCGCTGCTGATTGCCGAGCAGTTCGGCACGCTCGAAGCCCTGTATCCCGGCCGCATTGACCTGGGCCTGGGCCGCGCACCAGGGTCAGACCCGCAGACCGCGCGAGCCATGCGCCGCAACCAGACCAGCGATGCCGACGAGTTCCCGCAGGACGTGATCGAACTCATGGACTACCTGAGCGATGAGCCTCAGCAGGCCGTGCGCGCGGTGCCGGGACGGGGGGCCAAGGTGCCGGTCTGGATCCTGGGCAGCAGCCTGTTTGGTGCCCAGCTGGCGGCGCACCTGGGTCTGCCCTTTGCCTTTGCCTCCCACTTTGCGCCGCAGATGATGATGCAGGCCATTGGCATCTACCGCAGCAACTTCCGACCCTCCAGGACGCTGGCTCAGCCTTATGTGATGCTGGGCATCAATGTGTTTGCCGCCGACACCGACGAAGAAGCGCACTGGCGCGCCAGCTCCATGCAGCAGTCTTTCGTCTCTTTGCGCACAGGGCGTCCGCGCCAGCTGCCGCCGCCCGTGCATGGCTATGTGGCGGGCCTGCTGCCGCACGAACGCGCCATCCTGGACACCGTGCTGCCCTGTTCGGCCATCGGCTCACCCGCCACAGTGCATGCGTTTCTCGACGATTTTGTGGCCCGCACGCAGGCCGACGAGCTGATGGTCACGTCCAACATCTACGACCACACAGCGCGTCTGCGCTCTTATGACATCATTGCCGAAAGGATCGCCCATGCCCACCTACCACGTTGAAATGATGGAAGGCCGCACCATCGAACAGAAGCGCAGGCTGGTCGAAGAGATCACCCGCGTCACGGTGGAGGTGCTGGGCAGCAAGGCCGAGTCGGTGGACGTCATCATCACCGATGTGAAGCGCGAGAACTGGGCCACGGGCGGCAAGCTGTGGTCCGAGCGGACAAGCTGAGCCGGGCTGGCGCGGTCAGCCAACCGGTCCTGTCTTTGAAGTGTCCACTGAGGTGTGACAATAGCAGCTATTATTTAGATAGCTAATAAATGGCTCTAGTAAACGGAAAATTTGCGGAAATTTCTTAAGAATTTTCAGGAACCGCCACGTCGAGCTTCTGCGCCCATTCGGACAGCGCTGCCCAGGCTTTGGTGGAGTAGCTGATGCCCCCCGAACGGGCTTGCTTCAGGAGCGCGGCGGCCTGATCACCCGGCACCCTCACGGGCACCCCGTTGCGGGAGGGGCGGTTGCTGCGGCAGCGCTCACTGGTGTGGTTCATCTGCGCAGCAAAGGCGTCGCGGCCCGCAAAGAAGTCCGCGTCCATCAGCTGGATGAAAACATTGCCGCCCCAATGGCTGGAACCGTCCAGCCGCCCATGGCCCGAAAGGCCCTGGGTCAGGGCCTCCACCATCAAGGACATGCCGTAGCCCTTGTGGCCATGGTCTGCGCCACCCACCGGCAGCAGCGAACCCCGTGGCTCGGCCTGCTCCAGCACCTTCGGATCCCGCGTGGGCTGCCCCTGCGCGTCCAGCAGCCAGGGGTGGTCAAACAGCTCACCTGCTGCTGCTTTCTGTCGCGTCATCGAGGTGGTGGTGATGGTCGAAGAAATGTCCACCAGCACCGGGTGCCCAGCGCCCGGGTAGCCGATGCCAAACGGGTTGGGGGTGAACAGCGCTTCGGTGCCGCCAAACGGGGCCATGCGCTGGCCAGCGGGGTCAGAGGTGGCGACAACAGCCATCAAACCCTGGTCGGTGGCGATCTTTTCAATCGTCGCCAGGCTGCCCACATGATGGCTGCGGCGGATGGCCATCGCAGCCAGGCCGTGTTGTGCCACCAAGGGCAGCATGGCCTGAATGGCCCGCTCGGCCAACCACAGGCCCGGCAGGTAATGGCCATCCCACACCAGGCAGCTGCCACGCGCCGACACCACGGTGGGCTCACCCTGACCTTGCAGATTGCCTTTGGCCATTTCGGTCAGGTACAGGGGCAGCATGGCCAAGCCATGGGTGCGGCGGCCCATGGCGTCGGTCAGCACCAGCAGGCGCGCCTGGGCCTCGGACTTGCCGGCGTCCATGCCAGCCGCCCGCATCAGTTGCGCGGCAAAGGCTTCCAGTTGGGCCATGCTGTACAGCATGGGAATTCAGTGGATCTGCGCTTCGAGCGCATCGATGAACAGGGCAGGCACGTCACAGCCGGTCTGCTGAGTGATCTCCTGGAAGCAGGTGGGGCTGGTAACGTTGATTTCAGTCAGTGAATCGCCAATGATGTCCAGGCCCACCAGCAGCAGCCCGCGCGCGGCCAGGATCGGCCCCAGGGCTTCGGCGATCTCGCGGTCGCGCGCGCTCAGGGGCTGTGCCACCCCCTTGCCGCCCGCAGCTAGGTTGCCACGCACTTCGCCGCCTTGCGGAATGCGCGCCAGGCAGAACGGCACCGGCCGGCCGCCGATGAGCAGCACGCGCTTGTCACCCTGGCTGATGGCGGGCAGGAACTTCTGCACCATGATGGTCTGAACGCCGTCGCGGTTCAGGGTCTCCATGATGGCCCCGAGGTTCAACCCGTCGTCCTTGACACGGAAAATGCCCATGCCCCCCATCCCATCCAAGGGCTTGAGGATGATGTCACGGTGCTCGGCGTGGAATGCGCGGATTTCGTGGGGCGCACGCGTGACAAGCGTGGGGCCGATGAACTGCGGAAACTCCAGGATCGCCAGCTTTTCGGGGTGGTCACGCAAGGCGGCAGGCTTGTTGAACACACGGGCACCTTCGCGCTCGGCCTGCCCCAGCAGGTGCGTGGCATAGAAATATTCGCTGTCAAACGGCGGGTCCTTGCGCATGACCACCGCATCCACATCCTTGAGCGCGCGCCAGGCAGTGGCCTGCACCGTGAACCAGTCGTGTTCCAGGCCTGTGAGCAACAGTGTCTGCATCTGCGCCTCGACCACCCCGCCGCGCAGCCAACGCAGGTCAGCCAGTTCACAGGCCAGCACGTCATGCCCGCGTCGCTGCGCCTCGCGCATCATCGAAAACGTGGTGTCTTTGTAGATCTTGAAACTGGCCAGCGGGTCCACGACGAAGAGGATGTTCATTCAGATCTCGATCTTGCTGCCCAGCT
>JBDKJB010000081.1:0-6887 GCA_039796835.1 Pseudomonadota bacterium
TAGCCGTTGTATTCTGGGATGTACTTGCGCGGTTCCTTGTCGAACAGGGCCTTGTGGTCTGCGCTGCTGAACTGGAACACCACACCTTCGTAGTGGCTGACAAACTCGGGTCGGCCCTGCACGTACCTGGCCTGCGTCCAGTAAGCCACCACGTCAGCGCCCTTGAGCATCATGGCCGCGCCGGACGCTTCCGCGGGGGCGGCGTTGACCGGCTTGAGCATGCCTTGCGGGTTCTGCGCCATCATGGCGCCGCAACCCGCCAGCAGAGTGACAGAAGCTGCCAGCGCGGCGGCGCGCAGGGAGTTGGCAAATGAATGGCGCATGGGGTACCTCCTGGAAAATGGGACAGAGTCAGGACTTCTTGGCCTTGGCTGCGGCCACTTCTTTGGCGATTTCTTCACCGTTCTTGTAGTGGGGGACGCGGAACACCAGGCGCTTGGTACGCTGGACAAAACTGTTGCTGCCCTTGACTTCTTCGGCCCAGTATTTGTCGGCCAAGGCCAGATGTTTGGGAACGTCGAGCTCGAAGCCGTCTTTTGACGCCTGTCCGCCAAAGATGTAGAGCTTGCCGTTGATCATGGACCAGGTGTCGGCGTCACCCCCCCAGGGGATGCCATAGGCCATGCCGTTGGCGCAGTAGCCGCCAAACTGCGGCAGGTATTTGGCGGGCTCTTTGTCGAACAGGGCCTTGGCCTCGCTGCTGGCAAAGCGGAAGGTCACGCCTTCGTAGACCGACTTGAACTGCGGCTTGCCCTGCAGGTATTTGCCCTGGGTGAAATAGGCCGTGACATCGGCCCCCTTGAGCATCACACCCGGGTCGTGCTCGTCGCTCACGGCGTTGACGGGTTTGAGCGCGCCGGACGGGTTTTGCGCCGACATGGCGCCGCAACCGGCCAGCAACCCGACGATGAGCAAGGCCCCGGCAGAGGCGGCGATGCGACGAGACAGGGTGAGAGTTGAGTTCATAAGTGCTTTTCAGAGGATCAAAGACTGGGTTTGGCCTGGGCTTGGACCCGGACGGGGGAGGGGAGTTCCAGGCCCAGACCATGCCGGAGGGCCGCTGTGGTGGGGTGGCGCAGCACCAGGTGATCAAAGGGGGCTGGCCAGCCCAGCAGGTGGCTGGCGTGTTCGGCGCGGCGCTGCAGGTCGGCTGCGTCGGCGCCGCCCAGGTGCACGATGCCATGGCGGTAACTGCCGAGCCATTTGAAGTCTCGCTCGATCGAGCTGGCGTCCTTCGGCATCGGCAGACAGAGCGCGTCGGGATAGACCAGGCTCAGCTGCTGCAACTGGCCCCGGGTGGGCATCGGCACGCGGGCGTGTCTGTCAAAGCTGCGGAACACCAGGCTGGACGCCGCACCGGCTGTGGGGGCGCGGCGCGGCACGCTGGCCGGGCTGCGGCCCTGGGCCAAGGCCAGGGCACAGGCGTGCAGGTCCAGGCCGTCCACGCGCAGGTACAGATCTGAAAACTGCGAGGCCAGCCGTGGATTGAACTCAATCACGCTCAGGCGGCCGGTGGTGGCGTCGTGAAAGAACTCCATGTTGAACATGCCGTGCGTGAAACCGATGGCTGACAGGAAGCGTTGGGCCACATCCAGCGCCTGGGCCTGTACCGCGCCCGGCAGGCCGGAGCGGTAGTCAAACCGCATGAACGCCTGGGTGCCTGGGTACATCACGGCATCGACCACGCCGAAGGCATGTGCCTGGCCCTGAAACACATAGCCGTCAAGATTGAACTGGGGCGCGCTGATGCTTTCTTCGAGCATCATGCGATGCGCCGAGCTGGCGCCGGCCTCTGCCCCCAGGCGCTGCTGGAAGATGCGTTCGAAGGGTTCCACCAGATGGCGGATGACCCACAGCTCCCAGGCCCCGAAACGGGTGTGAGCGTGCAATTCAGCCTGGGAATGCACGGTTCGCGCCAACACCGAGAAAGCGGCTTTGACCGGTTTGACAAACTGCGGGTACGACAGACCCTCAGGCACCGGGCCACCATATTCGGCGTCGAGCTCGGCAAAGCCGATGTTGGCCTGCGGACAGACGCGCTGCAGCACCTGGCGGGCGTACAGCTTGTGCTGGCAGGCCAGAACGGCGTTCACTGGTGTGCCGGGCCAGCCCAAGCGTTCAGCCAGCATGGCGGCCGCCAGAGCGCCAAACTGCTCGTGGCAGGACGCCACGGCCTGCCACCCCCGGCGCCTGGCCTGCCAGGCCAGCTTGCGGGTGAAGCGTTCGAGGTCAAACCAGGCCAGGCGGGCGTTGCTCGGAAAGTTGAACAGGTCAAAGCCGTCTACCGCCGCAATGCGGGCGCCTGCGGCCCGCTGGGCACGGGCAAAGCCGAGCTGGTCCCAGTCGTAATTGAAGAGCAGCAGCGTTGGAGTCATGTCTGGTGCAGGGCCACGATGCGTGCAGCGTGGTCCATGGTGTGCTGGTAGCCGGCCTGGATGGCGCGCTGACGGAATTCGCGCGACATGGACACCCAGTAGCCGAAGTCCGGGTGCAGGGCAATGTCGGCGGCCCGGGCGTCGGGCTCGGTCAGGGCGCGCTTGCGCTGGTCGCCTGCGCGGTAGCGCTCCGAGCCCGCCGGCGCCTTGTATTCGTGGGCGGACGCGTCGACCGCCAGCACCTTCAAGGCGCCCAGCTGCCGCGCCAGGCGCACGGGCATAGGTTGGTAGTGGTCCGGGTCGACATACTGCTGACCGCGGATGCGCACCGGGGTGAACTGCCCTTCAATCGCGCAGCTGGCCTGCACGGCCAGGCCCAGGTCGCCTGCATTGAAAGCCATGAGCTCACCCGTGGACTTGCGCGCCGCCACGCACACCACGGGGCGGTTCAGGTGTTCGAGCATGTCGGTGCCGGCCTCACGCCGCGCCAGGTCTGCGATGGCCGAACCGCTCAGCCGCTCGTCTGCGCCGAGCGCGTAGCGGCCCAGCGCGAGCGGGCTGAGTTCCAGGGCCAGTTGCTCGATGTGCGCCGCGCTCTTGCCGCTGGCGCAGATCGTGGCGACCAGAGATCCCACCGATGCGCCTACCAACAGGTCGGGCTGGAGCTTGAGTTCTTCCAGGGCCTTGATGACACCCACATGGGCAAAGCCGCGTGGCCCGCCTGAACTGAACACCCAGGCCACGCGCGGGCGACGGGCCAGTGGCACCACCTTGGGGGCCTCGGCGTCGGTGTGATCGGCGTCCGGAGCCAGGGTGCAAGCACTCAGGAGGCCCCCCAACGCCCCAGCCCCGACCGCATGGAGTGCGGCCCGGCGGGGAAGGGGGTAAAGATTGGAAAGTGAGGTCATGGCACCGCGCGATTCACAGGGCGACCGTGCGGAAACCGCTGAAGATGTCGGAGCGCTGGGGCAGGAAAAAGTTCCGGTAGCACGGGTGATGCATCCGCTCATGCGTGGCAAAGGCACCACCACGCAGTTCGATGTGATCGCCAAACCAGGGCTGGGAGTACTCGGCATAGGGGCCGGCGACAAATCCGGCGTAGGGCAAAAAGACGCTGGCGGTCCACTCCCACACGCTGTGGCCCCAGTGGAAACCTTGGCCGCGGAGCGCTGCCTGCTCCCATTCGGTGGCCGTGGGCAGGCGGCAGCCAGCCCAGGCGCAGTAGGCCAGCGCATCGGTGTGAGAGACATGCATCGCGGGCAGAGTGGGGGTGGCATCGATCCAGCCATCGAACCAGCGGATCTGCCAGCCATTGGCCACGGAGTGGCCGGGCTGGCGGCGCCAGCGCGGCGGCGGCGGGTGCCCGGAGGCGCTGAGGAATTCGGCAAAGCGTGAGGCGGACACCTGGGTGCTATCAATCGAATAGCTATCTGTCGGTATGTGGCCTCGGGAATTCTCTGCGAAATTGTGCAACTCGTTGTCGAATGAAAACCCGGGCGCATCGGGGGAGCGCCCGTCGGCATGAAGGCCAGACGGAACCTCGATGCGCCCCGCGCGGGTGGACGACAGCAGCGGTGGGCTCAGGCCCTGCGGGGCAGGATGGCCCAGGGTGGCGCGGGTCCAGACGAAGGCTTCGGCGTGCATGTCTTCATGGAACAGCGCCAGCCGGTGGAAATACAGGGCGCGGTCGGCCTCGGCCTGCGTCAAACCCGAAGTGTCGGGGAGGGCGTCGATGCTGGCCTGCAACTGCCCGGCATGCATCTGCCGCAGGGCTGATCGCGTGGGCATCGGCGTGGTCCAGCGATCGGCATGTGCCAGCCGGGCGGAGTCGAAGTGCGCGTCGGTGGCGGCGAAACGACCAGCCCGGGCCGCTGTGGCAAAGCCGTCTGCCCCACGCCCATGCGGGCCGCGCAAGGTCCAGAACTCCGCAAACCAGGCGATGTGGGCCATCTCCCAATGCAGTGGGTTCACCCCGGGCTGGTGCGGGGGGCGCCAGGCCGCGTCGTCCAGGTCGTCCACCAGCGCCCAGGTGCGCGCCCGGGCGTCCCGCAGGGCGGCCGCCAGGTCTGCACCGGCCAGATGGCGAGCCTGAATGCCCGCGTGCGGGGTACTCATGCAGCCGGTGCCTGCAGCCAATGCAGGCTGAAGCGGCGCTGATCGTCCAGCCACACCGGGCCGGCGCTGAAGCCGGCCTGGGCCGCCAAGGCGCGCAGGCCGTCCACCGTGAACTTGCAGGAGTTTTCGGTGTGCACCGTCTCGCCTTCGGCAAACTCGTGGGCCTGGCCGTTCAGGTGCACGGTCTGGCGGCAGCGGCTCATCAGGTGCATTTCGATGCGCTGCAGGGGCGCGTTGTAGAAGGCGCTGTGCGCCCACTGGGCCAGGTCAAAGTCGGCCCCCAGCTCGCGGTTGGCACGCGCCCACAGGTTGAGGTTGAAGGCCGCCGTCACGCCCTGAGCGTCGCTGTACGCGGCATGCAGCACGGCCGGGTCTTTGATGAGGTCTGCACCGATGAGCAGGGCACCGCCTTGCAGCACCCGCGCGGCCATCCTGAAAAAAACCACCGCCTCCTCCGGCGTGTAATTGCCGATGGTGGAGCCCGGGAAAAACCCGACGCGCCGGGCCTGACCTGTCCCTGCACCGGCGAGGGTGGGCACCTCGAACGGCTGCCCATAGTCGGCCACCAGGGGCTGCACGGCCAGCCGGGGGTAGAGGCCCTGCAGCTCGCGGGCGGCGGCCTGCAAGTGCTCGCGCGAAATATCGATGGGCACATACCGCAGCGGCGCGGCCATGGCGTCGAGCAGGATACGCACCTTGGTGAGCGAACCGGCGCCAAACTCAATCAGATCGGCACCAGGGCCCATCAGCGTGGCAATGTCAGACGCATGGCGCTGCAGGATCTGCACCTCGGTGCGGGTGGGGTAGTACTCGGGCAGCTCGCAGATCAGGTCGAACAGGCGGGAGCCTTCGGCGTCGTAGAAGTATTTGGGGGCGATGCTGCGGGGGCGCCCGGACAGGCAGGCCTGCATGTCCTGGGCGAAGGGCGAATTCCAGTTGGTGGGCATGGGCTGTCAGGGTGGGCTTGCAGGTAAATAACTATATTCCATTGAAATTCAAATCAAAGCAAGGGTTTTTCCGTTACTTAATTTTCAAAGTTAGTTACAAAAAAAATACTTGAATTGATTATTTAATAATCGTATTTTATATTCAATATTCTACGATACGGATCATTTTCAGGCCATTTCCGAAGGATCGAAAACCCTGGACCAAACCGGTCAGCGTATCGCGGAAAGATAGTGTCGTGCGGTCGCAGTCCAGCAGCGGGGCATTGGGGTCAGATTGTGGAGTACACGCAGGTCGATAATTTTCATGACGCAGACTTCCTGGTACGCAGCATGGACGAAGTTGGATTCATCAACGGACAGACCCGTTTGTACGGCATTGTGGGCGATCCGATTGCCCAGGTGCGCTCGCCCGAGATGATCACCTGGGAAATGCAACGCCGCGGGCTCAACAGCATCCTGGTGCCCCTGCATGTGCCCGAAGCCTCGTTTGACGCGGCCATGCCGCACATCCTGGGCCTGGCCAACCTGCACGGACTGATCTTCACCATCCCGTTCAAGACACGTGCAGCAGCCCTGGCAGCAGAACTGGGCCCGCAGGCCCAGGCCGTGGGGGCCATCAACGCCCTGCGGCGTGGTGCCGATGGCCGGTGGCAGGGCGAGGTGTTTGACGGTCTGGGCTGTGTGGAGGGTTTCAGGCAGCGTGGCCTGTCTTTCAACGGGCGCTCGGTCATGCTGATCGGGCTGGGCGGCGCGGGTTCAGCCATTGCTGCTGCGGTGGCGGCCGAGCAACCACGTGCGCTGCGCATCCACGACCTGGATGTCGCACGCTGTCAGCGCATGCAGGCGGTGGTCCAGCGCATCAGCCCGGGCACCGTGGTCAGCGTGGGGCCCCCCAGGGTGGAGGGCATCGACATCCTGATGAACGCAACGCCAGTGGGCATGCTGGACGACGTGCGCCTGCCCCTGGACGTGGCCGAATTGCCCCGCCAACTGATCGTGTTTGACGCCATCGTCAAGCCGGAGCAGACGCCGCTGCTGCGCCTGGCCGAGCGCTGTGGCTGCACCACGGTGCGCGGGCGCGAGATGATGCGCGGGCAGATTGCGAAGCTGGTGGATTTTTTTGGATAAAGAAAAACCCCGCACAGCACGCCATGCGGGGTTTCATTTTTTTGGCTCCTCAACCTGGGCTCGAACCAGGGACCTACGGATTAACAGTCCGGCGCTCTACCGACTGAGCTATTGAGGAACAAGCCCAAAATTATAGCGCAAGTTTTTGCATCATCCGGCGCGCAGCGGCCTCCGGATCGGTTGCGGCAACGATGGCCCGCACCACGGCCACGGAGCCGATGCCAGGGGCGCGCACCTCGTCAAAACGGGTCTCGTCGATGCCGCCAATCGCCACCAGCGGATAGGCCAGGCTGGCATGCCCCAGCAGGCGTGCATAGGCGGC
>JBDKJB010000082.1:0-6878 GCA_039796835.1 Pseudomonadota bacterium
TGGGGTTTGGTCGCCTTCGTGCTCGGCGGCCTGGTCAAGGGCACCCTGGGGGTGGGCTTGCCGCTGGTGGTGGTGCCCCTGATGAGCCTGGTGGTGCCCAGCCCCACGGCCATCGCTTTGGTGAGCGTGCCGGTGGTCGTCAGCAACGCCGTGCAGTGCTGGCAGGCTACGCCTGCAACCCGCCAGGCCAAGCGCTTTGCCCCGCTGATCTTCTGGCTGGTGCTGGCCACCGTCGTCACTGTGCCGATGACCTTGGCGCTCTCGGCCAAGGCGCTCAATGCCATGTTGGCCGGCGCTGTGCTGCTGGCCGTGGTCACGATGGCTTGGAACCCGCAGTTGCACATACAGCCGCAGTACGAGCGGCGTGTGAGCGCCGGGGTGGGGCTGGTGTCGGGCCTGCTGGGCGGTGTCTCGTCGCTGACCGGGCCGGTCATCATCACCTACCTGATGTCGCTGCGCTTGGAACGCGATCAGTTCGTCGGCACCATCAGCCTAGTCTACCTCTGGGCCATGCTGCCGCTCTATGTGGCGATGGCGGTGGTGGGCCGCCTGGGTGTGCAGGAGCTGGGTTTGTCGGTGGTGGCCTGTGGCCCCATGTTTGTGGGGATGTGGCTGGGCAGGCACCTGCGTGGCCACCTGAGTGAGGCCTTGTTCCGCAGGCTGCTGCTGATGTTTCTGAGCTTGCTAGCTTGCGGATTGCTATTGAAATAATAGCTTGTTGTGGCTATTTTGTTCGCTAAACCTTTGAAAATGCCTTGATAGTGGCGCTTTCCTGAAAACTGTATAAAAATACAGTTTTTAGAGAATGACCATGTTGCAAGAGGGTTACCGAAGGGTGGGGGTGGATCGGGCGGGTTTGACCTGGGGCCTTGATCTGCCCGGCGTGTGGCGTGGCAGCAGCCTGGCGGTGCGGCAGGCGGTGTGCCCCAGCGGCCACGCGGCGCTGGACGCCGAACTGCCCGGCGGTGGCTGGCCTCTGGGCGCGATGACGGAGCTCTTACAGGCCCAGGCCACGCAGCACGTCTGGCAACTGCTGGTGCCAGCTCTGGCGCGGCAGATGCAGGCTCGCGGTTGTCCGGTGGTTCTGGTAGCGCCGCCAGCCGATCCTTTCGGTCCGGGAGTGGTCGGACGGGGGCTGGATCCACGGCAACTGCTGTGCGTGCAGGCCGAAGAGGCCACCGAACGCCTGTGGGTGGCCGAGCAGGCTCTGCGCTGTGCCGCGGTAACGGCCGTCTTGGCCTGGTTGCCCGCCGGCATGCTGCTGCGGGGGGCCATTGGCCGGCAGGGCTGGCCGATGGCATTGCGCCGCCTGCAGCAAGCCGTGCCGCCGCAGAGTCTGTTCTTTTTGCTGCGGCCGTTGGCAGCCGGGTCTGAGCCGTCCAGTGCGCGCTTGCGCTTGGCCCTGTCGGCACAGAGCGCCGACTGCTGCACCGTGCGCATCCTCAAACGCCGGGGGCCGCCATTGGCAGGGGTTGTGGAGCTGCCAGCGCACCCGCCGCGTTTGGCGGCGGTTCTGCAGGATGCGCCGCCGCGCCCGGCCGCAGGGCTGCAGCGGCCTGTCTCGGCGGAGTTCTTCCATGACGCTATCTCCACACTGGATCGCGCTCTTGCCGCCTGAAGGCGAGGCCGCCCTCTGGCGGCTGCATGCCTGGCGCTTTTCGCCGCATGTGGCCGAGGTGGCGGATGGGGTGATGGGGGCGGCGCTGCTGCTGGAGGTGGCCGGCAGCGAACGCCTGTTCGGTGGCCGACGCGCACTGCTGCGCCGTTTGTTGCGGCCTGAAGCTGCTGTTCAGAAGACCAGTGCTCGGATCCGGTGGCAGCAGGCGGCCAGTGCGCAAACCGCCCTTGGCCTGCTGCGCGGCGAATGCCTCGGCCTGCCCCGTCCGGCTCAGGTGCCGGATGGCTTGCCGCTGCAGGTTCTGGGTGCGGCGAGCGAACATGCCGCCACGTTGGGGCGCATGGGCTGCCGCACCTGGGGGCAGTTGCGCGCCCTGCCGCGCGAAGGTGTGGCGCGGCGCTTTGGCGCAGGCCTGCTGGAGGCCATCGACCAGGCCTGGGGCCAGCGCCCCGAGCCCTACACCTGGGTCGCACCGCCGGAACGCTTTGACGAGCGCATGGACCTGCCTTTCATCGCCGACAGTCTGGACGGGTTGGCCGGCACGCTCACCCGCCTGCTGGCGTTGCTGCAGCTGTGGCTGATGGCCCGCCAACTGGGGCTGCGGCGCCTGCAATTGCGTTGGGCCCATGACCAGAAGCGCTTGAACGGCGCGGCGCTGCCGCCCCAGGACTGTTTGGACCTAGCCACCGCGCAACCCACCCAGGACATGGCCCATCTGCGCCGCCTGCTCGATGAACACCTGCATCGCACGGGCTTGGCCGCCCCGGTGCGCAGCCTGCGCCTGAGGGTGCTTGAAGCCGCCCCTTGGGCCGGCGCAGCCCGCAGCCTGTTGCCGGAAGACCACCGCCCTGGCGAGCCCTTGCACCAGCTCACGGAGCGCCTGAGCGCCCGGCTTGGCGCGCACCGGGTGCGTCGGCTGCAGGCACGGGCTGACCACCGCCCGGAGCGCCAGCAGGGTTGGGTCGAAGCCGGCTCCGGCACCATCGAAACCCCCGGCACGCAGGCCGACTTCCGGCCCGAGGCCCTGTGCCCCACTTGGCTGCTGGCTGAGCCGGTGCCTCTGCCTGTTCTCAACCACGTGCCGCAGCATGGCGGGCCTCTGTGGCGCATGGCCAAACTGCACCGGATCGAAGCCGCCTGGTGGGAGGAACAGACCGGAGAGACTGGCCCCACCCGGCGCGATTACTACATCGCCCACAGCCCGGCCCACGGCTGGGTGTGGGTATACCGCGAACGTTTCCAGTGGTACCTGCAGGGTTGCTATGCCTGAGTTCCACGACAAATCAGGGGCTGCCCTCGACATCGGCCTGCCCCCGGTGCTGGGGCCAGGCCCAGGCCGCATGCCGGGATACGCCGAGCTGCATTGCCTCTCGAACTTCAGCTTCCAGCGCGGGGCTTCGCACCCGGAAGAACTGGCGGCGCGGGCCTACCAGTTGGGGTATAAGGCTCTGGCCATCACCGACGAATGCTCGGTGGCAGGTGCCGTGCGGGCCTGGAGGGGGCTGAAGGACCACCTGGCTGATCTGGCCGAAGCCGAGTTGCAGAACCCGGGTGAGCTGCGGGTGCGGCCGTTCCGGCTGCTTTACGGCGCGGAGTTCCATCTGGGCAGCCCCGGCCCCGATGCCTCCGGCGGGGAGTGCGGTTGCGCCGGGGGCTGGCCCGGTGGCCCAGGCGGGCGCCTGGTCGCCATCGCCCGCGACCTGGACGGTTGGGGTGGCTTGTGCGAATGCATCACCGCCGCGCGGACGCGGGCCACCAAAGGCAGCTACCGCATGGATGCCGACCTGCTGCCCCTGTTGGCGGGCTGCGAATTGCTGTGGGCGCCGGCGCGGGTGGCGCTGGATGCCGCTGGCCTCGCCACGCATCTGGATGCGGCTTTGCAGGGCTTGCTGCCCCATCTGCCGCATGCGCCCTGGTTGGCCGTGGAGCGCTGCCTGCGCATGGACGACGGCCTCTGGCTCGATGCCCTGCGGGTGGCTGGTGCGCGTCACGGTCTGCGCCTGGTGGCCACGGGCAATGTGCACATGCACGCACGCTCGCGCAAGCGCTTGCAGGACGTGTTGACCGCCATCCGCCTGGGGCGGCCGGTGGCGCAATGCGGTTTTGCCCTGCAGGCCAGCGCCGAGCGCCATCTGCGTCCGCGCCTGCGCCTGGGGGCGGCGTTTCCGCCTGATCTGCTGGAAGCCACCCTGGAAGTGGCCGGCCGCTGCCGCTTCGCGTTGGAAGAGATCCGCTACAACTACCCGCTGGAGACGGTGCCCCCCGGCCTCACACCTACCCAAGGGCTGGCGCAGCTCACCTGGGCCGGCGCGGTCTGGCGCTACCCCGGCGGAGTGCCCCCGGCCGTGCGGGCCTTGCTCGACAAAGAGCTCGCGCTCATCGCTGAGTGCCGCTACGAGATGTTCTTCCTCACGGTGCACGACATCGTGCGCTTTGCGCGCGACCAGGGCATCCTGTGCCAGGGCCGGGGCTCGGCGGCCAATTCGGTGGTCTGCTATTGCCTGCGCATCACCGAGATGGACCCGGTCGACTCGCACCCGCTGTTGGAGCGCTTCATCAGTGTTGACCGCCGCAACGAGCCCCCCGACATCGACGTGGACTTCGAGCACGAGCGGCGCGAGGAAGTCATCCAGCACATCTACGCCAAATATGGCCGTGACCGCGCAGCCCTGGCGGCCACCGTCATCAGCTGGCGCACCCGCAGCGCCCTGCGTGACGTGGGCCAGGCATTGCAGCTCCCACCGGCCCTGGTGGGCGCCTTCGCCAAGGACCACCGCTGGGTGGATGGCACCCAGGCCCTGGAGCGCATGGGTGTGCTGGCCGAAGGCCTGGGTGTGCAGGTGCCACCCTTGCAGGCCAGTCTGTGGCTGGAGCTCAGCGATGCCTTGCGTGGCTTTCCGCGCCACCTGAGCCAGCACGTGGGGGGCTTTGTGCTCACGCAGACCCGGCTCACGCGCCTGGTGCCGGTGGAAAACGCCGCCATGCAAGACCGGTCCGTCATCCAATGGGACAAGGACGACCTGGAAGCCCTGGGGTTGATGAAGGTCGATGTACTGGCCCTCGGCATGCTCAGCGCCATCCGGCGTTGCGTGGGGTTGGTGGGTCAGAAGCTGGGCAGGCCCTTCAGCGTGCCCGACATCCCCCCTGGTCATGAACCGACCTACGACATGATCCGCCGCGCCGACACCGTCGGCGTGTTCCAGATCGAGAGCCGGGCGCAGATGTCGATGCTGCCACGGCTCAAGCCGACCTGCTTCTACGACCTGGTGGTCGAAGTCGCCATCGTGCGGCCTGGCCCCATCTCGGGCGGCATGGTGCACCCTTACCTAAAGGCGCGTGCGCGGGCCGAACAGGGACTGCCGATCGCCTACGAACGCTCGTCGCTCGATCCCCCCGGCGAAAAGCCGCGCCTGCAGAAAGCGCTGGAGCGCACCCTGGGCATCCCGATTTTCCAGGAGCAGGTGATGGAGATCTCGATGATCGCCGCCGGCTTCAGCGCCGGCCAGGCCGACGCCCTGCGCCGCGCCATGGCGGCCTGGAAGCGCAAGGGCGGCCTGGAACCCTTCCACGACAAGCTCGTCCGTGGCATGCTGGAGCGTGGTTACTTGCTCGACTTTGCCGAGCGCATCTTCGCGCAGGTGAAGGGCTTTGGCGACTATGGCTTCCCTGAAAGCCACGCCTACAGCTTTGCCCTGCTGGCCTACCAGAGCAGCTGGCTCAAGTGCATGCATCCCGATTGCTACCTGGCAGCGATGCTCAATTCACAACCTATGGGCTTCTACACACCCTGGCAACTGATCCAGGACGCACAGCGCCACGGCGTGCCCGTACTGCCGGCCGATGTGTCGCACAGTGGGTGGGATTGTGCGGTGGGGGGGGGGGGGGGGGGTGTGGGGGGGGGGGGGGGGGGGGGGAAGGGGGCGGCGGGGGGGGGGGGGGGGGGGGGGGGGTGGGGGCCCGCCACCCATACCCCCCCCCCCCCCCCCCACCGCACAATCCGCTGGCGAAGCCAGTGGATTGCAACCCCCTCATGCCGTTTTGCTCCCGGTCCGCCTCGGCCTGCGCCTCGTCGGTGGCCTGTCCGAAGCCGCCGGCCGGCGCATCGAAGCCGCCCGCGCGCAGGGCCCGTTCACCGATGTGCAGGATCTTGCCCTGCGCGCCGCACTGGATGTCGGCGACCTCAAAGCCCTGGCCGCCGCAGACGCCCTGCAATCCCTGGCCGGGCACCGCCGGCAGCAGGTCTGGGAGGCCGCTGCGCGCCACCGTGCACCCACGCTGCTGCGTGCGGCACCCGTGCATGAGGCCCCACTGGAGTTGCCACCGGCCCCCGAGGGTGAGGAAATCCTGTTCGACTGCCAGTCCATGGGCCTGACCCTGCGCAGCCACCCGCTGGCCCTGCTGCGCCCGCGGCTGGCGCGGCAGCGTTTGCACAGCGCCGCGGAACTCAACACCCTGCCACATGGTGCGCGGGTGGCCGCCTGCGGCCTGGTCACCGTGCGCCAGCAGCCACAAACCGCCAAAGGCACGATCTTCGTCACCCTGGAAGACGAAACCGGCCCTGTCAACGTGATCGTCTGGAAGGCCGTGCGCGTTGCCTGCCGCGACGCCCTACTGCATGCCCGTCTGATGGCCGTGTACGGCACCTGGCAGCGCGACGACAGCAGCGGCGGCCAGGTGCGGCATCTGGTGGCGCAGAGGCTGGAAGATCTCACGCCCCTTCTGGGCCGGTTTGCAAAGCTGGGCAACCGCAGCCGGGACTTCCATTGAGCCAAACTTCTGGGATGGAGCGGGCGAAGGGAATCGAACCCTCGTATGAAGCTTGGGAAGCTGCCGTTCTGCCATTGAACTACGCCCGCAGCCTGAGGCCAAGAGTTTAACTGAGGCCCATAGAGGCCCATAGAGGCCCACAGGGGCCAACAGTAAAATTGGGCATGCCTAAATTCTCCGTCGCCGACATCCGCAAGTCTTTTCTGGATTTCTTTGAAAGCAAGGGCCACACCACGGTGGCCAGCAGCCCGCTGGTGCCGGGCAATGACCCCACCCTCATGTTCACCAACAGTGGCATGGTGCAGTTCAAGGACGTGTTTCTGGGCAGCGATAAACGCTCATACGTGCGGGCGGCCAGCGTGCAGGCCTGTCTGCGCGCGGGGGGCAAGCACAACGACCTCGAAAACGTAGGCTACACGGCCCGCCACCACACCTTCTTCGAGATGCTGGGCAACTGGAGCTTCGGCGACTACTTCAAGCGCGACAGCCTGAA
>JBDKJB010000083.1:0-6841 GCA_039796835.1 Pseudomonadota bacterium
CGATGGGCAACCCTTGTCGCTGCGCGACGCCTGCACGCCCGGAGCCCGCGTCCACTATTTCCGTGACGTGCCGAATGAAGAGCCCATTCCGTTTCAGGAAACCGTGTTGTACCAGGACGAGCACCTGCTGGTGGTGGACAAACCGCATTTTCTGCCCGTGGTGCCTTCGGGCCGCCACCTGCGCGAGACCTTGCTGGTGCGCCTGCGCGAGCGCCTGAAGCTGCCGCATCTGAGCCCCGTCCACCGCATCGATCGCGACACGGCGGGCTTGGTGATGTTCAGTGTGAACCCGGTCACGCGCAATGCCTATCACGCACTGTTTCGCCGTCGCGCCGTGCACAAGACCTACGAAGCCCTGACACGCTGGAACCCGGATGTGCCCTGGGTTCGGGAAGGCTCATGCCTGAGTTTGCGCCACAGCAGCCGCATCGTACCGTCCACCACACATTTCATGCAGATGATGGAGGCCAGCGATGCACATGGGTCTGTTGCAAATGCAGAGACACATATTCGTGTGCTGAGCGTGGCTGGCGACCTGGCCCGTCTTGAACTGCAGCCCCTGACGGGGCAGCGGCATCAACTGCGCGTGCACCTGAATGCCTTGGGCATGCCGATCGAGCACGACAGCATTTACCCCGTGCTCCAGCCGGAGGGCACTTCCGACTTCACCCGCCCACTGCAGTTGCTGGCCAGATCCTTGTCCTTTGCCGATCCGGTGTCTGGACACGCCAGAGCATTTGAGAGCGCTTTCGCACTCCAGCTTAAATAGCTCAAGACGACAGGCACCTGGCCAACAGGGTCGCGGCGTGGACCGCCTGACGCCCAGCGCCGTCGTGGATCTGGTGGCGGCAGCTGGTCCCGTCTGCAACGATGATGGCCTCGGGTTGGCTGCGTACCGCGGGCAGCAGGCTCAACTCGGCCATCTGCATCGACACATCGAAATGCTCGGCCTCATAGCCAAAGCTACCTGCCATGCCGCAGCAACTGGTTTCGATCAATTGCGGCTTGGCATTCGGAATCAGGCGGATCACGTCGAGGATGGGGTTCACCGCATCAAAGGCCTTTTGATGGCAATGGCCGTGCAACAGAATGGGCTGGTCGGCTGGCTTCAGCCGCCGGCTGAACGCCTGCAAGGCACCTGCTTTGGCTTCACGGGCCAGGAATTCTTCAAACAGCATCGCCTGTGCAGCCACTGTCTGGGCCCTGTCCCCCAAACCCATCACCAGGGCTTCGTCCCGCAGCGTGAACAGGCAGGACGGCTCCAGACCCACAATAGGGATGCCCTGCGCCGCAAAGGGGTGGAGGGCATCGATCAACTCGCTGGCTCTGGCTTTGGCCTCTGCCACCATGCCGGCGGCCAGGTAGGTGCGGCCACAGCACAGGTGCCCGCCCGTTGCGCCAGCCCCTGGCCGGGTCACTGTCTGAGGGTGATATCCGGCGGCCTCCAGCACCTTCACGGCATCGGCCACCACACCGGGTTCGAAGTGGCCGGAAAAGGTATCCACAAACAGCAGCACCGGCTTGCCTGGCCCGAGCGGGCGTTTGGCCAAGCTCTCCATGGAGTGGGAATTGAAAAAATGCCGTGATTTCCATGGCGGCAAACTGCGCCGTGCCGACAGACCCAGCCATTTCTCAGACAGCATCGCCAGGCCCGGAACGCGGTCGCGCAGATTGAGCGCTGGTGCCAGGCGGGCAACCCAACGGGCATAGGCTGGCAGGTGGGCGATGAGCAGATCACGCAGGGTGTGGCCATGCCGAGAGGCATGGTGATGCAGGACCTCGATCTTCATTCGGGCCATGTCCACCCCGGTGGGGCAATCGCGCTTGCAGCCTTTGCAGCCCACGCACAGGTCCAGGGCTTCCTTGACCTCATGGCTGGACAGGGCATCCTGGGCATGCACTCCCTCCAGCTGCCCCGACAGGGCCAGGCGCAGCGTGTTGGCGCGTCCGCGCGTCAGGTGCTGCTCGTCCCGTGTGACGCGGTAGCTGGGGCACATGGTGCCCGCGTCAAATTTACGGCAATGCCCGTTGTTGTTGCACATCTCCACGGCTTTGGCAAAGCCCTGCGCCGGATCACCACCGCTTCCAGGGGCGGTGGTCTGCTCGGTCAGGGCGTCGGCTTGGACATTCCAGGCACTCCAGTCCAGCCCGGTCTGGATGGGAATGACTTTGTACCCCGGCGCAAAGCGCATCAGCGTGGTGTCGTCCATCTTGGGCGGGTCCACCATGCGCTGCGGGCACAGCAGCCTTTCGGGGTCCATCAGATGCTTGATGTCCGCAAACGCCTGCTGGATGCGGGGGCCAAACTGCCATTCGATCCATTCGCCACGGCACAGGCCGTCTCCATGTTCACCGCTGTAGGCGCCCTTGTACTGGCGCACCAAGGCGCTGGCTTCTTCGGCAATGGCCCGCATCTTGGCCGCACCATCGCGGCGCATGTCCAGAATGGGCCGCACATGCAGGGTGCCCACGCTCGCGTGGGCGTACCAGGTGCCGCGCGTGCCGTGCCGAGCAAACACCTGTGTGAGCGCATCGGTGTACTCGGCCAGGTGCTCGAGCGGTACCGCGCAATCTTCGATGAAGCTCACCGGCTTGCCGTCGCCCTTCAGGCTCATCATGATGTTCAGGCCAGCCTTGCGCACGTCCCAGAGCGCCTTTTGCGCAGGCTCGTCCGGCATCTCCACCACGCTACCGGACAGGCCGATGTCGCCCATCAGCTGAACCAGGTCCTGCAGCCGCGGCAACAAGCCAACCGGGCTGGGACCGCTGAACTCGACCAGCAAGATCGCCGCCGGATCGCCGATCAAAGCCTTGCGCATGGTGGGTGCGAAGGCCGGGTTTTGCAGCGCAAGCTGGATCATGGTGCGGTCCACCAGTTCCACCGCCGTGAGGGTGCTCGCGGGCGTGTTGCCCAGTGCCACGATGTGCTGGGCCGAATCCATCGCCTGGTGGAAGCTGTTGAAGTTGACCACCCCCAGCACCTTGGACCGGGGCAACTCGCTCAGGCGCAAAGTGAGCGACTCGGTCAGGGCCAACGTGCCTTCGGAGCCAATCAGCAGGTGTGCCAGGTTGACGCTTCCGTCCGCGGTGTAAGGCCTCTCGCTCTGGGGATGAAAAATGTCTAGGTTGTAGCCCGCCACGCGGCGCATGACTTTCGGCCAGCGATCTTCAATCTGCCCCCGATGCTGCATGGCCAGAGCCTGGACCTGTTCGCCCAGTTTGCGCGCCGCGCCGGTGGCTTGATCAAACCGGCCCAATTGCAGCGGGCTGCCGTCGGCCAGCAGCGCGCGCGCCCCCAGCACGTTGTGCACCATGTTGCCATAGGCAATCGAACGGCTACCACAGCTGTTGTTGCCGGCCATGCCACCCAGCGTGGCCTGCGCGCTGGTGGACACATCCACCGGGTACCACAGGCCGTGCGGTTTGAGCTGCGCATTGAGATGGTCCAGCACGATGCCGGGCTCGACGTCGGCCTCGCGCGCAGCGGCATCGATGCGAAGCACCTTGCGCAGGTGTTTGCTGTGGTCGATGACCAGGCCGGCGCCCACGGTTTGTCCGCACTGGCTGGTGCCGCCGCCACGCGGCACGATGGGAATTTTCAGATCACGGCAAATGCCCAGCGCTGTGCGCACATCAGCGAATGTCCGGGGCACCAGCACACCAATCGGCATCTGCTGGTAGATGGACGCATCGGTCGCATAACGGCCCTGGTCTGCCGAGGCAAAAAGCACTTCACCGTGCGTTTCTGTGCGCAGCCGCAGCGCCAGGGCGCGGCTCATGTCGTTGTGCATGCCTGCCGCTCCTGCATCTGTGCCATCACCACATCGCGCTTGTGAAAAAGATGTTCCCGCAGCACCTGCGCCAATCGGGCGCCGTCGCGTGCCTGCAGCGCCTGAATCATGGTGTCGTGCTCCTGCACGGCAGTTTTCCATTTTTCACCGTCCTGGTTGGACCGGAAACGCAGGGCTTGCAAGCGGGCATTGACCTTGCGGTAGGTGTCGGTCAGCACCGGGTTGCCTGCGGCCTCATTGATGGCGCTGTGGATGGTGGCATTGATCCGGTAATAGTTGGGCAGATCGCCTCGGGTGTAGGCCGCCAGCATTTCAAAGTGCATGGCCTGGATCTCCCGCAAGGCATCGTCCGTGATGCGTTGCGCGGCCAGTTCGCCCGACAGGGCCTCCAGCCCGGCCATCACCTCAAAGGTGTTGAAGACATCCGCAGCGGTCAACGACACCGCCGCGGCCCCCCGGTTGGGCAGCAGCTCCACCAGGCCTTCGGCAGCGAGCCGCTTGATCGCCTCTCGCAGGGGGGTGCGCGACACACGCAGGACCTCGCTCAACTCGCGCTCGTTGAGCTTGGCGCCGGGCGCCACCTGCCCCTGGACCAGCATCTGGCGCAGGCGCTCTGCCACCTGGTCATGCAGGGTGGCCTGGGGCATCGGGATCACTTGGGCTGACATGTTCTTATTTTGTATGCAAAATATCCAATCGTCAAACCATGAGACAAATTAAGAAGAAGTAAGACCTTCTTGACAAGTTAATTTTGTATGCAAAAATAGAAAGGCTTGCATTGCGCACATCGCACAGACCCACCATGCTCACCCTCGACCACCACCCCAGCGGCCGCCATTTCCTGAACATCCCGGGCCCTTCGCCCGTGCCGGACCGCATCCTGCGTGCCATGAGCATGCCCACCATCGACCACCGCGGGCCGGAGTTCGGCGCATTGGGGCTGAAAGTGCTGGCCGATCTGCAAAAGATCTTCCAGACGCAACACCCGGTGGTGGTGTATCCGGCGTCGGGTACCGCGGCCTGGGAGGCCGCCCTGGTCAACACCTTGAGCCCTGGTGACGCGGTGCTGATGTATGAGACCGGCCATTTTGCGGCGCTGTGGCACAAGCTGGCGCTTCGCCTGGGCCTGCAGCCCGAGGTGATGCAGGGCCCCAGCCCGGACGTGTGGCGGCATGGGGTGCGCGCCGACCTGATCGAGGAGCGCCTGCGGCGCGACACCGGCCACACCATCCAGGCCGTGTGTGTGGTCCACAACGAGACCAGCACCGGCGTGACCAGCGACATTGCCGCCGTGCGCCGGGCCATCGACGCCGCAGGCCACCCCGCGCTGCTGTTGGTGGACACCATATCCGGCCTGGCCAGCGCCGATTTCCGCCATGACGCCTGGGGCATTGACGTGAGCATCGGTGGTTCCCAGAAAGGCCTGATGCTGCCGCCTGGCATTTCGTTCAATGCCCTCTCACCCAAAGCCCTCGCGGCGAGCAAGACCGCCAGGATGCCCAAAGCCTTCTGGGCCTGGGACGAGATGTTGGACATGAACAAGACCGGCTATTTCCCGTCGACGCCGAACACCAACCTGCTCTACGCCTTGTCAGAAGCCTGTGACATGCTGCTGGAGCAGGGACTGGATGTGGTCTTTGCCCGCCACCGGCGCTGGGCTGCTGGCGTGCGCGCGGCCGTGACGGCCTGGGGCCTGCCCATTCAGTGCGCCGATGCGGATCTGCATTCACCCATCCTCACCGGGGTGATGACGCCGCAGGGCGTGGACGCCGATGCCGTGCGCAAGATCATCCACGACCGTTTTGATTGTTCTCTGGGCACCGGCCTGGGCAAAATCAAGGGCCGGATGTTCCGCATCGGCCACCTGGGCGACACCAATGACCTGACCCTCATCGGCGCAGTGGCGGCCTGCGAGATGGGGCTGAAACTTGCAGGGGTCAGACTGGCCGGCTCAGGTGTGCTAGCCGCGATGGATCATTTCGGCGGCACGACCGGGTGAGAGCTGGACAGCCCGCCGTCCACGGCAAAGGCCTGACCGTGCACATACGACGCATCGTCCGAGGCCAGGAAGAGCGCCATGTGGGCGATCTCATGCGGCAGGCCGTAGCGGCGCAGCGGATTGAGCTGGCCAATCTTGCCTTCTGAACCGCGCTCGCGGGCGCGGTCGAAGATGAACTTGGTCATGCCGGTCTCGATCAGGCCAGGACAAATGGCGTTGATGCGCACGCCCGTGCCCGCAAACGCATTGGCACTGGTCTGCACAAGCGAGATCACCCCGGCCTTGCTGGCGCTGTACTGCGGCCCCCCGGCGCCGGAGCGCAGCCCCGCCACACTGGCCGTGCAGATGATGCTGCCGTGCCCCTGCCGGCCCATCACGCGCATGGCGTACTTGATCGCCAGGAAGGGGCCGATCAGGTTGATGCGCAGGATGCGTTCCCAATCTTCCACCGTCAGGCCGTCAAAGTCCGGCCGGCCATTGCTGATGCCCGCGTTGGCGTAGAACACGTCCAGGCCGCCGAGTTCGCGCACAGCCCGCTGCACCAGGCTTTCGACGGCCGCCTCATCGGCAACGTCGGACTGCATGGCAATCGCCTGGCCACCGGCAGCAACGATCTGCGCAGCGGTGTCGTGCACCCCCTCGGACTGATCCGCGATCAGCAAGCGCGCCCCCTCCTTGGCAAAGAGCAAGCTGGTGGCACGACCGATGCCGCTGGCGGCGCCAGTGACGATGGCGGTTTTGTCTTGAAGGCGGTTCATGGCAGTGCGAACAGGATGAATCAGGGCATTGAAGTCTATCGCGCCGTTGAATTGCTATATTATTTATAGCTTACTTGCTTGACTATCAAACGGAAATCATCCCTCTTTTTTCAATGAATTGAACCACTGCATCCACCCCGGTCAGGGTTTTCAGATTGGTCATGACATAAGGCTTGAGCCCCTTGGGTGTGCTGCGCATGCGGACGGTGTCCTGTTCCATCACCGCCAGATCGGCGCCCACATGCGGCGCGAGGTCGGTCTTGTTGATGACGAAGAGGTCACTCTTGGTGATG
>JBDKJB010000084.1:0-6753 GCA_039796835.1 Pseudomonadota bacterium
GAAGGCCACGCTCACGCCCTGCCCGCCGGCGGCCAGCGCGCGGCGGTAGAAAGCGTTGGATTCTTCCGCCGTGCTGAAACCCGCGTACTGGCGGATCGTCCACGGCCGCACCGCATACATGGTGGCCTGCGGGCCGCGCAGGTACGGCGCGAAGCCGGGCAGGGTGTCGGTGTGCGCCAGCCCTTGCAGGTCGGCCGCCGTGTAGAGCGGCTTGACCGTGATGCCGTCAGGCGTCTGCCAGTTCAGGGCGTCCAGATTGCCGCCCGGGGCGGACTTGGCGGCCGCCTTGCCCCAGGCGTGCAGATCAGCGGCGGGAAGGGGGTGAGGTTCCTTGCTCATCCCTTCAGTTTACCCCAAAAACTGGATTTGTAATTATGAATTCAAAATTCAGTTTGGTGTAAACTGCACCTGTCCAGCCACCATGAACGCCCCCCTTCCCGCCGATCTGCTGAAGCCCCGCGCCCTCTACCAGGAGGTGGCCGAACGTCTGCGGCAACGCATCTTCGCGCGGGAGCTGGCCGCCGGCGCCTGGATTGACGAACTGGCCATCGCCAAGGAGCTGGGCATCAGCCGCACCCCTTTGCGTGAGGCGCTCAAGGTGCTGGCCGCCGAGGGCCTGGTGGAAATGAAGGTGCGCCGCGGTGCCTATGTGGCTGAATCCAATGAGCGCGACCTGCGCGAGGTCTATCACCTGCTCGCTCTGCTGGAAAGCGACGCCGCCGCTCAGGCCGCCGAAAACGCTACGCCCGAGCAACTGGCTGCCTTGGCAGGTCTTCACCAAAGCCTCGAATCTGCGTCTTTAATCAATGATACAGATCAAAATTCGCACAATTCAACTATCAGTTCAGAAGCTGAATCACCTCTTTCAGCAACGGAACTTGGCCAATTTTTTGATGTCAATGAGAGATTTCATCAAATGTTGCTCGAGGTGGCCAACAACCGCTGGCGCAGCCAAATGGTGGCGGACCTGCGCAAGGTGATGAAGCTCAACCGTCACCATTCGCTCTTCAAGACCGGCCGTGTGCAGGAGTCCCTGCACGAGCACCGCGCCGTCATGGCGGCGCTGCAGGCACGGGACGCCACCGCAGCCGCGGCCGCGATGAAGGCGCACTTTGCCAGCGGGCTGGAAGCCGCGAGCTGAGAGGCCTAGGCCGCCACCGCTGGTGCGGGTGGTGCAGGTACAAACACGGCTTTGGTCTCCAGGAACTCCTCGAAGCCCAGAGCACCCCATTCGCGGCCGTTGCCGCTCTGCTTGTAGCCTCCAAAGGGCGCTGCGTTGTCGCCAGGCGCGCCATTGAGGTGCACGTTGCCAGTGCGCAGCTGGGCGGCGATGGCGGCGGCCTTTTCGTCGCTGGAGGCAAACACATAACCCGACAGTCCATAGGGCGTGTCGTTGGCGATCTGCACGGCTTCGGCTTCGGTGCCATAAGGGATCATGACCAGAACCGGGCCAAAGATCTCCTGGCGTGCGATGTCCATCTGGTTGTTGACATTGCTGAACACCGTGGGCCGGGTGAAGTAGCCTGCCGTGATGCCGTCGGGGCGACCGGTGCCGCCCGCCACCAGCTTGGCGCCCTCCTGGATGCCACGCTCGATCATCTTCTGCACGCGACCAAACTGGGGGGCGTTGGCCAGGGGGCCCATGGTGGTGTCAGCAGCCACCGGGTCCCCCACCTTGATCTTGGCCACTGTGGCAGCGGCGATGGCCTCGGCTTCGGCCAGCTTGGCGGCAGGCACCAGCATGCGGCTGGGCGCATTGCAGCTCTGGCCGGAGTTGGCCATCATGCTCATCACGCCATGCTTCACCGCAGCCGCCAGGTCAGCGTCTTCGGTGATGATGTTGGCCGACTTGCCGCCCAGTTCCAGGGCCACGCGCTTGATGGTCTCGGCTGCGGCCTTCTGCACCAGGATGCCGGCGCGGGTGCTGCCAGTGAACGACATCATGTCCACGTCCGGGTGGGTGGACAGGGCCGAGCCCACGCCGACGCCATCCCCATCCACCAGGTTGAACACACCTGCCGGCACACCGGCCTCGTGCAGGATCTCGGCCAGGATGTGGGCGCTCAGGGGGGCCAGTTCGGACGGCTTGAGCACCATGGTGCAGCCGGTGGCCAGGGCGGGGGCGATCTTGCAGGTCATCTGATTGGCAGGCCAGTTCCAGGGGGTGATCAGGCCGCACACACCGACCGGCTCACGGACGATGCGTGTGTTTTTCTGGGTCTTTTGAAACTCAAAGCCCGCCAGCACCTTGGACGCGACGATGAAATGCCCCAGGCCCGAAGGCGCCTGGGCTTTCTTGGCCAGACGCTCCAGAGGGGCCCCCATCTCCTGCGAGATGGCAGAGGCCATGTCATCCATGCGCTTCTTGTAGACGGCGATGATGGACTGCAGCAGCTCGCCGCGCTGGGCTGGCGTGGTCTGCGAGAAGCTGACAAAGGCCTGGCGGGCGGCCTTCACGGCGCGGTCGACATCGGCAGGCGAGCCGAGCTGGATGGTAGCGATGGTCTGCTCGGTGGCCGGATTGACCACCGGCGACGGCGTACCCTGCAGAGGGGTGACCCAGGCGCCATTGACGTAATGCTGTTGCAGGTTGGACATGGAAGACTCCTCAGGATTCGGTTTCGGGTTCGGTGTGCAGTGGCTTTGGATTTTGCCCGAGCCGGGCGTCATCCGCGTGGGCCAGGGCCATCACCCCATGCGGAGGCAAATGCTTGAGGCGGTGGTCGCTCCAGACCTGGCGCCAGCGGCGGCTGCCCGGCAAGCCATGCCGCAGGCCCAGCATGTGCCGCGCCACAGCCGCCCAGGGCGTGCCGTGTTCGCGCATCTGCCGCGCCATGTAATCGCACATCTGCGCCTCAACGTCTTCCCGGCTGCTGGTTCTGGGGGGGGCACCAAAATGCAATGCATCCCAATCGGCCATGAACCAGGGGTTGTGGTAGGCCTCCCGGCCCACCATGATTCCATCGATCAACGGGGATGAATTCCGTTGTCCGGAGCCGTCAAACAGCTCCTGTATTTGTAGCATGCTGGTGATACCGCCGTTCAGGCTGAAGGTCAGTTGCGGAAAGTCCCGCTTCAATTGGCGCACCACCTCATAACGAAGCGGCGGCACCTCACGGTTCTGTTTCGGGCTCAAGCCCTTGAGCCACGCGCTGCGGGCGTGCACGATGAAGACCTGGCAACCGGCGGCAGCCACCGTGCCGACAAAGTCGCGCACAAAGCCATAGGTCTCGGTCCGGTCGATGCCGATGCGGTGCTTCACGGTCACGGGCACCTGGACCACATCGACCATGGCTTTGACGCAGTCGGCCACCAGCTGTGGCTCGGCCATCAGGCACGCGCCAAAGGACCCCCGCTGGACCCGCTCACTGGGGCAGCCGCAATTAAGGTTGATTTCATCGTAGCCCCAGCGCTCCCCCAGGCGGGCGCAGGCTGCCAGCTCGGCGGGTTCGCTGCCACCCAGTTGCAGGGCGACCGGATGCTCTTCGGGGTTGAAATCGAGATGGCGCGGCTGGTCGCCATGCAGCAACGCCCCGGAGGTGACCATTTCTGTATAGAGCAGCGCATGCCGCGTGACCAGGCGGTGGAAGTAGCGGCAGTGCCGGTCTGTCCAGTCCATCATGGGAGCGACCGACAGCCGCCAGCGGGACGCCTCCATGGCCAGGCAAACCGTCAGCGGGCCAGTTGGTCGCCGCCCGACGCCTTGGCCCGTTGCAACAGCTCCAGGCCGTCCCGTTCGACGGTCGCCAGTCCTTCTACTGTGTGGGCGGTCACCACGCCCATGCTGACCGTGACCGGTCGATGCCGCCAGCGCACTGCGGCCAACTGGGCCCGAGCGCGCTCTGCCACCACCAGAGCCCCGTCGGCCCCGGTGTCGGGCAGCACCACGCAGAAACAATCGGACTCATACCGCACAACGTAATCGTAGGCCCGGGCCTGCGCCTTGAGCACCGTCGCCACCTGCTGCAGGACGTGATCGCCCCCGACACGGCCCAGGCTGGCATTGATTCCCCCGAGCCCGTCCACATCGACCATCACCAGAGACAGAGGAACGTGCGCGCGGGCACTGCGCGAAGCCTGCTGGCGCATGATCCGGTCGAAAGCCGTGCGGTTCTTCAGCCCGGTGAGCGCGTCGGAGGCGCCTTGCTCGAACAGCAGCGCGGCCATTTCCTCCATCTGGGCATGGGCTTCCTGCACCTGTCTCTCTGCGGATGCCAGACGAGTCTGGCAGTCGCGCAAATCGGCCAGAGCACGGTCCAGGGGAGCCAGCGCTTCAGCCGGGCTGGCGGGGGGCATGAGAGGGTCCATCCCGCAATGATAGGCTAGCTGACACTCTCGGCCACCCTCAGACAAACGCCGCGCAATGTGCTGAAATGGGTCGCAAGCCATGAACACTGCAACGCACCACCCCCATGACGCCATTGCGCTGTGCGATGTCACGCCCAAAACGCTCAGACTGGCCTGCTCGGAGTGCAATCTGCGGGAGCTCTGCCTGCCATTGGGTTTGTCCGAGCAGGACATGGAACGCATCGACGGCCTGGTGCAGAAGCGCGTTCGGGTGCGCAAGGGGCAGCTGCTCTTCAGGCAGGGGGACCGGTTCAGCGCCCTGTACGCGATCCGCAGCGGCTTCCTCAAGACCCGCACCGCGGCCGCGGACGGGAAGGATCAGGTCACCGGTTTTCACATGGCTGGAGAAATCGTGGGCATGGACGGTGTGACCGGCGACCAGCACGCCTGCGACGCCATTGCGCTGGAAGATTCCGAGCTGTGTGAACTTCCCTTCGGGTCTCTCGAAACCCTGTCGCGTGAAGTCACCGCCCTGCAGCGCCATGTGCACCGGATCATGAGCCGGGAAATCGTGCGCGAAAACGACCTCCTGCTGTTGCTGGGGCACGCGCGGGCGGAAGAGCGCATGGCCTCGTTTCTGTTGAATCTGTTGCAGCGTCACCGTGCGCGCGGGTTTTCGTCCTCCGAGCTGGTCCTGCGGATGACCCGCGAGGAGATCGGCAGCTACCTCGGCCTGACGCTCGAAACCGTGAGTCGCTCGCTGTCAAGATTGGCTTCGCAAGGGGTCATCCAGGTGCGCCAGAAGCACCTCAAGATCCTGGATGCAACTCGACTGCATTTGACCTAGATCAAACCTGCGCCTCTTGTGCGGGCTTAAGCTGGCTTCACCTGATGCCTGTCGCACTGTCTGCGGCATCGCCAACAGATCAATCCAGAAAGGAACCGACCATGTACAGCAAGATCCTCGTGCCCACCGACGGCACCGCACTCTCCGACAAAGCCGTCAAGTCTGCCATCGGTCTGGCCAAAGCATGTGGCGCAGAGCTGGTGGCCGTGCGCGTGGTCCCGCGCAATCCGGTCACGCTCTGGGACGCCGGCGCCGTGATGGCGCCCGGTGACCTGGACAGGATCGAGGCGCAGTGGCAGGCCGAGGCGCAAACCACCGTTGATGCCGTGAAAAAGACCGCAGAAAAGCAGGGCATCGGCTGCAAGGCCGTCACGGTGCGCAACAACCTGGTGTCCGAAGGCATCCTGGCGACGGCAAAAAAGAGCCGATGCGATCTGGTCGTGATGGCGTCGCATGGCCGCAAGGGCTTGAAGCGCTTCATCCTAGGCAGCGAAACCCAGGGCGTCCTGGCGCATGCCGACCTGCCGGTGCTGGTGATCCGCTGAACCACTCCAGTGTTCATGGCGACAATCTCGCCATGGACTCTTCAGATTCTGGCTCTTCACCCCTGCTCCACGTCGATGGCGCTGTCGCCACCCTCACGCTCAACCGGCCCGCGCACCGCAACCGCCTGCACAACGAAGACCTGCATGCGCTCATCGCCCATTGCTCGGCCATCAATGCCAGCGCGGCCGTGCGCGTGGTGGTGTTGCGCGCCAGCATCGCCGACCCGGTGAAGCCGGTGTTCAGCGCCGGCTACCACCTTGCACAGGACGGCGAGGACCAGGCGGCCGACGATTTCGAGGCCATGGTCGACGCCATCGAGCAGTTGCGCGTCCCCAGCATCGCCGCCCTGGGTGGCAGTGTGTACGGCGGCGCCACCGACATGGTGCTGGCCTGCGACTTCGCCATCGGGGTGGACGGCATGGAGATGCGCATGCCCGCCGCCGCCATCGGGCTGCACTATTACGCCAGCGGGATCGTGCGCTATGTCTCGCGGCTCGGTCTGGCCCAAGCCAAGCGGGCCTTCCTGAGTGCCGAGACCTTTGCCAGCGCCGACCTGCTGGCCATGGGCTTCGTGCAGCAGCTGGTGCCACCGGCACAGCTCGACACTGCAGTGCGGTCACGGGCGCAGGCCATCCTGCAACTGGCACCCGGCGCGGTGCAAAGCATGAAAGACTCTCTCAACCGCGTGGCCCGCGGCGACATCGACTGGGAGCTGCTGCGCAGCCGGCACCGCCAGAGTCAGATGGGTGCCGAATTTGCCGAAGGACAGCAGGCGTTCAGGCAGCGGCGGCCCGCCCGGTTCACCTGAACAGGCTGGCGTATTGCTGGCGCAGCAGGTTCTTCTGCACCTTGCCCATGGTGTTGCGCGGCAGGTCGGCCACGATGTCACAACGCTTCGGGATCTTGAAATTGGCCAGCTTCGATTTGAGGGTGGCAATCACCTGGGCACCATCCAGCGCCGCCCCGGGCTTGGCCACCACCACGGCCACCCCCACCTCACCAAAGTCAGGGTGTGGCACTCCCACCAGGGCCGATTCGGCCACGCCGGGCATCTCGTTGATGTAGCCCTCGAT
>JBDKJB010000085.1:0-6742 GCA_039796835.1 Pseudomonadota bacterium
AAAGCCTGCAGGTCATGCTTGGCATTGACCCAGCCACGATCGACATCATCGCCGACGGCGGTTCCAAACCCAACAACGCCATGGTTGCCTGGGCCAACGAACTGCAGATCGGCGCTTGGTTCATGCTGGATCACAATGGCCGAATGACCCGGGTGCAGCTCGCCTGGCGCAGTGATCGCCGCAACCTGAACCTGTTCGCCGCCGTGGATGGGCATACCTACCTGATCCAGGCAGGCCGCCTCGCCGCCTATCTGCAGGCAGGCCTGCTGCTGCCACAGGAAGAAGAGACGCTCACCGTGCGTGCCACCCGGGATGCTCTGGCCAAACTCGAGGCCAACCCCGAACGGCTGCTCGATTGAGAGCCTGGGCCTTCAAGCCCTTCCCAAGCGCTGATACAAACCCCCTGGCAGGCGCGCCACCTCGTTCGCCAGCTGCAACTCCATGAGCTGCGCCAGCAGGTCTGCGGTGGCCAGACCGGTGCGGGCCTGCAAGGCATCCACGCCGACCGGGTCATAACCCAGGGCGGCCAGCAGCGCCTCCTGTGGCGTGACCGGGTCCAGTGACTCGTCGGACTCGAGATCGCCTGGTGTACTGACTTCGCCCACCATGTGCCGATGTTGGACGCCCTGCAGTTCCTCGAGGATGTCCTGCACCGTTTCCACCAGCTTGGCGCCCTGCCGGATCAATGCATGGCAACCGCGCGATGTGTCCGAGTGGATCGAACCCGGAATGGCGAACACTTCCTTGCCCTGCTCGGCAGCCAGCCGAGCGGTAATGAGAGATCCTGACTGCAGCGCTGCCTCCACCACCAGGGTACCCTGCGACAAGGCGGCGATGATGCGGTTGCGCCGAGGGAAGTTTTCGGACAGCGGCGGCGTGCCGATGGGGTATTCGCTGAGAATCAGGCCACGTTCGGCGATGCGGTGCGCCAGCGCCAGATTGCGCTTTGGGTAGACACGGTCGAGTCCCGTGCCCACCACCGCCACCGTGGCCAACCCGAGGCTGCTCGGTGCACCCTCGAGCGCCCCTGCATGCGCGGCCGCGTCAACCCCCAGGGCCAGCCCTGACACCACCGTCATGCCCCCCTCAGCCAGGGCTCTGGCAAAGTTATATGCCGAGTCCTTGCCCTGCGCCGTCGGATTGCGGCTGCCGACGACGGCCAGACTGCGGCCGACGGCGCCGGCCTGGCCCAGGGCATAGATCAGCAGCGGTGGATCGTCGAGGTTCAGCAGGGCCGGGGGATAAGCTGCATCGGCCAGACTCCACACCGCACGCACAGGTACGCCTTGTTGCTCACCCGCCTGCATCCAGGCCAGAGTGGCGTCGAGCAGATCGTCAAGGTCCGCGGGGGAATTCAGCAGGCTATCAGCCAATCGCCCCCCGACCACTTGGGTGAGCGCTTTCTTGCTTTGGGAAAAAATTCTCTCGGGCAGGCCAAATGCGGCCAGCAATTGGCGCGCAGCCTTATTGCCCACGCCGGGCGTGGCCGACAGGCGCAACCAGGACTGAAGCTCGGCGGCGTCAGGCAAGGGATTGTGCGGGGCCGCGCTCAGCGGGGCGAGACCAGCCGGTCACCCACGCGCACGCCCGTGGCGATCTCCAGGATCAGCGCATACGAGACCCGGTCAAAGGTGCGGAACACCATCATCAACCCATTGCGTTCGTTGGGCAGCTTCATGGTTTCGCGCTTCGGGGATGTCTTGTCCACCAAAGTTTCGCCATCATGCAGGATGGCCAACACATGGCCAGGCTCCATGCCGTCCTTGCTGCCTTTGTTGATGGCCACGACCTGGTTCTGCGCCACGGCAGCCACGGTGCTGCCGTACACCGACACCACACGGGCCTCGACAGGGCGGGAAGGCGCACGCGGCGCATAGCTGTTGAACTCACGGGCGGGCTCCGGCACCAGACGGTCACCGGCACGCATCTCTTCCTTGGAGTCGATGATGTCGACCGAGGCTGGCGTAACCACGGCGCTGGTGAGCTTGCCGTCCTTGTCTTTCTGCTCGGTGCGCAATTCAGGCGCCACGACCCGCGCCTTGCCGATGTATTGCGCTTCATAGCCCAGCACCTCGCCCGTGCCGGGGTCCTTGAGCGGCACCAGGTTGCGCACCACACGAAGTTCATTGTCTTTGCCGGAGCGCGCCATCGCGATCTGGGTGTCGCCCTCGCCGCGGGCATAGGCCCGGTCGCCACGACTGAGCAGTACGCGGCCCTCCATCGCGGCCACCAGGCGTGGCGCATTGGCCAGGCCGTCTGCGCCCACCACCATGGGCTCGACCAGGAAGGGCTCGATGGCACTCGGCTTGAGCGTGGGAAGGATGCTGTCGGCCAGCGTCTCAGTGCGCGTGCGTGGTGACACCCGCACCGTCTGCAATCCGTCGGCGCCGCCGCCTGCTGCACCCGCGTTTGCCATGCGCAGTCGCGCGCGGCCATCTGAACCGCGCTCCAGCACCAGCACCTGCCCCGGGAAGATGCGGTGCGGGTTGCGCACCTCGTTCATGTTCATGCCCCACAGCTCAGGCCAACGCCAGGGACTTTTGAGGAACAGGCCGGAAATGCCCCACAGCGTGTCGCCGCTCTTGACAGTGTGGCTGTCCGGGGCATTCGGAGCCAGCTCGGTCAACGGCACGCCCGCCTGTGCCACCTGCGCAGCCGTGGCACGCTGGTCGGAAGTGATCGGAAAATTCTGCGCCTGCACGGCGCCCGCCCCCAGCACCATGGCGGTGGCAAGCGACCCCAGAACGAACACTGCAGACCTGGTTTTGTTTGACATCATCAGCATCCATCCCCGCTATACGGCGGGATTTGGTCAAGAAAATCTTGACAATTCACACTCAATTCTGCGCTCAAGCCCTTGATTGAGCAACGGTTTTGGACTTTTCAATGGCCGCCTGGGAGGAAAATTTGCGAAAATAACGACAAAGCTCGCAAAACCATGGCCCTGCTCCCCATTCTCCAGTTTCCGCATCCCAACCTGCACAAGGTGGCCAAGCCAGTCATTGCTGTGGACGCCCGTGTGAAAAAGCTCGTCGAGGACATGTTCGAGACGATGTATGACGCCAAAGGCATCGGCCTGGCCGCCACACAGATCGATGTGCATGAACGCATCATCGTCATTGACGTGAGCGAAGAACGCAACGAGCCCATCGTGCTGGTCAACCCGGAGCTGGTCTGGACCAGCCCGACCAAGAAGCTGAACGAAGAAGGCTGCCTGTCGGTGCCCGGCATCTATGACGGTGTGGAGCGGTTCGAAGCAGTCAAGGTGCAGGCTCTGGACGCCAGTGGCTCCAGCCGCGTGATCGAAGCCGACGGCACCCTGGCCGTGTGTGTGCAGCACGAAATGGACCACCTGCTGGGCAAGGTGTTTGTCGAGTATCTGTCGCCCCTCAAGCGCAACCGCATCAAGACCAAGATGCTGAAGGCGCAGCGGGATGACCGGCGCGGCTGAGAACGACCCAAGCTACCGACCCTCGGCCGCCATGTCGCGCACCAGCGCGGTGGCCACACGCAATCGGGCGTCGATGATGGACGCTTCGACATGATCCGTCTGCCCGCGGGCGGCCCCTTGCCTTGCCATGTCCTGCGCGGCCTTGAGACGGTCCTGGGCCCCCTGAAAATCAAACTGCACCAGATGGCTCTCGGCGTCAGCCCGCACGGCATGCAGGGTCTTGCCTTCGGCCGCATAGGCCGCCGCCAGCAGGGTCCAGGCACCCGCGTCGCGCGGCTGCGTGGCCACCCAGGTGCGAAGGCGCGCTGACGCCTCCGCGGCACGGCCTGTTGCCATGAGCACCCTGGCATGCAGAAATGTTTCAGGGCGCTGCTGGGGTGTAGCCTGGGCGAGGTTGGGCACCACCTGGTCCGCCTGCCCCTGGTTGAGGGCCAGTTCTGCCATCAGCAGGCGGTGCAGACGCAGGCCCAATGGATCGGTTGAAGCGCCTGTCTGCACCACTGGCAGCAGGCGCATGGTCACAGCCTGTGCACCGGCGACATCACGGGATTGCAACGCCGCCAAGGCCGCACCATACAGCACCCCGGCCTGTACAGCGGCCGACTGACGGGACAGGTTGGCGTCTCGGGCCTGCTGCTGCCAGGCCAGCAAAGCGTCCGCCGAGGTGTTGGTGAAGAAGCGCGCCCGCGCCGCCATCATGCCGTGCGACACCGTGGCCGGTGCGTCAGCAGAGACTGCCGAAGCAGTGCTGGCCTGCGCCTGCAGGCCCAGGCGGCTCTGCATGTCGGCAATGCGCTCGGTCGACAGCGGATGGCTGCGCAGATAGGGGAAGCTCCCGCTGTCGCTCAGACGGCTGGCCGCCAGCAGCTTCTCGAACATCGTGACGGCGCCGTGCGGATCAAAGCCCGCCTGAGCCATGACGGCAAAGCCGACGCGGTCCGCTTCGCGCTCCATGTCGCGCGAAAAATTGAGCGCGTTCTGCTGAGCCACCGCCTGTCCGCCCACCAAGAGGGCATTGGCAGCATGGTTGCTCTTGCTGGCGGCCAGGGCGCCCAGGATCATGGCCCCAACCATCCAGGGAGTTTGCTGCGCCTGCTGGGACGTGAGCCGCGCAATGTGTCGCTGCGTGACGTGGCTGAGCTCATGTCCCAGCACGGCAGCCAGCTCATCACGGCTGCTCACCACAGCGATCAGGCCGCAGTGCAGACCCAGGTAGCCGCCCGGCAGGGCGAAGGCATTGACGACACGGTCGCGGCCCAGGAACACCTGGAAGGCAAAGCGCTCATCCAGCTCAGGCGGCAGCTCCCCGCGCAGGCGCGCCGCGGCCAGCAAGGGGCGCCAGATGCCTTCGACATACTCCTGCAGGATCGGGTCGTCCAGGTAGTCCGGATCCCGGTAGAGCTCCCGCGCGATGCGGTCACCCAGGCGGCGCTCTTCGGCCACCGTCAGGCCCGGGTCGTCCCCGAGATTGGGCAGCCGCCCTCCTGCTGGTTGCGCGTTGGCTAAGCCTATGTTATAAAAAAAAGCAAAAAATAAGATCAATAAACAGACTAAATATATAGCTGTATTTCTATATATATCAGCGGAAAATTTTCTATTTTTATATGTCAATTTAAAAAAATTAATTATTTTAAGAATTCTGCGAACTTAAAACGAATCCAGCGGCAGAAATTCCTTCACCCGCAGACTGACAGGGTCGAGCACCACCGTCCAAAAGGTCTTGCGCCCCACCATGGGCAGGTAAACATAGCCCTGAGCTTCGGGGCCATGCTTGGCCAGCGCCGCGTCGATCTGCTGCTGCGCCATCGGGAAGCGCTGCTTCAGCGCGGCCATCGGCTTGGCTTCCTTGCGAATCTGCTCAGCAGCACGATCGTAGGGTTGCCACAGCTCGGGGCGGGCGGCCAAGCTCACGCCACCCAGCGCCGCCACAGTCATTTCGAGTTTTTCCTCAGGGTCCTTGAAATCCCTCAAGGACAGGAGTGTCGGGCCTGTCAGCGGCATGGTTTTCAAGCCGGTCTGCGCGAACGGCAGCCGCTCCTCCGGCACGTTGATGGCATGCACTGCCGCGAAGCGGTGGTACTCAAACACGAGGTGGACCGGGCGCGACACACATACCGTCCACAGGCCGTAGCCGAGCGCAGCCAGCTGCAGCAGGGCCACAATGGCCAGGTCACGGCGCAGTTCCGTCAACGGCTTGGTTTGCCGGTTGAACACCGCCAGCGTGATGAGCGGCCCCAGGATCACGTCCACCGTGATGAGGATCAGGAACAGCTCCCGCCCGCCAGAGAGCTCGCTGTACGGGTACGGGTACCAGACTCCAAACACCAGCAGGGCGGCCAGGGCCGCCACCCCCAGGCTGAGCCCGAGGTGCGTGAGGCTGGCCTGGATCCGGTCACGCCAAAAATGGGGAGGGTTGGGGAAAAAGGCTCTCATATCGTCCAGCAAGTGTGCGGCCCGTATCCTGGGTGATGGGTCATTCCAAGATCAACATCAGGTAAAGTTTGTTCCACCACGTGCCATTGTCGCCCTGTCATGACCTCTCTGACCCATTTTGACGCCCAGGGCCAAGCCCACATGGTGGACGTGGGCGACAAGCCTGCGACCCGGCGTGTTGCGGTGGCCAGCGGCTGCATCCGCATGCTGCCCGCCACGCTCGCACTGATCGAAAGCGGAACCGCCAAGAAGGGCGACGTGTTGGGTGTGGCGCGCATCGCAGCCATCCAGGCCGCCAAGAAAACCAGCGATCTGATCCCCCTGTGCCACCCGCTGGCGCTGACGCGCGTGGCCGTGTCGTTTGAGCTGCAACATGCACCCCCCGCTGTCCTGTGCGCTGCCACGGTCGAGACCATGGGTCCCACCGGGGTTGAAATGGAGGCGCTCACAGCCGTACAGGTCGGCCTGCTGACGATCTACGACATGTGCAAGGCCGCCGACCGCGGCATGGTGATGACCGATGTGCATCTGCTGGAGAAGCAGGGCGGCAAAAGCGGCACCTACCGGGCTCCAGGCTTGAACGCCACCTCATAACGGCGCCTGTAGAACTGCGCCTCGTCTGCACGGCCCAACATGTCGTTGGCCTCGATCAGTTTGCCGGCTACCCGCTCCTCTGGCGAGAAGTGCAGCAGCTCCGAGGCCAGAGCACGCATGCGTTCAGCGTTGTCAGGCGTCACCGGCTGCATCGTCAGCTCGGCAAACTGGGCATGGTTCTGAAACACCGAGGCCACTTGCACCTTGCGCAAGGTGTCGTCGCGATAGGGCGCTGCACGCGCTTCCAAGGGGCGGTAGATCTGG
>JBDKJB010000086.1:0-6642 GCA_039796835.1 Pseudomonadota bacterium
CTTACACCGTGGGCACAGGCAACCCCACCGCCAACTACACGCCCAATGCGGGGGCGTCCGGCACGGACACCTGGACGTACACTGCCTCGGGCCCCGCAGGGACCACCTCGGTCCGGACGGCCACCGTAACCATTGCTTCGCCCTCTTTCCCCGTGGTGACAGGGCCGACGTTCCTGGCAGTTGCGGCGGGCGCAGCCGTGAATTCGCAGATCACCGCGACCAGCACTACAGCGATCGTGAGCTATAACGCCGCGGTGCTGCCCGCGGGCCTGAGCGTCAACACGGGCACGGGTGCCATCACCGGGACCCCGACGGTTCCAGGAAACTACTCCGTGACACTGACGGTGACCAATGCCGACGGCCCCGGCACCTTGCTTGCCACGATCAACGTGGGTGTGCCCGCGCCAATGGCCTGCGCCATGATCGTTCCGCTGAACACGGCGACCCGGATGGATTTGAAGCCCTGCATGTTCCCGACCACGGCCCCCACGGGGCTGAGTGTGGTGGCAACACCATCCAAGGGCACGGTGACCACCAGCGGCACAACGGTGACCTACACGCCGAACAACAATGTTTTTGGGACGGACAGCTTCAACGTGGTGGGTTATTTTGCGGGCGGGGGCGTGACTGCCGCGGGCACCGTGAGCGTGACGCTTCCCGACCGACCTGACCCCACCCGGGATGCCACGGTGACAGGTATCGTGGGAGCGCAGTCTGATACCTCCCGCAGGTTTGCCACGACGCAGACGCAGAACATCTTCCGCCGTGCAGAGGCCTTGCACGCCAACCCGCCTGCGAATGGGTCGCCCGGCGGCAGTGTCACCCGTTGGCAAGCGTCTCGTCCGGGCTCCGCTTTTGCGGCTGCGGCCCCACCCATAGCCCCAGCAGTCTCCTTGACCGCAGCTGAGGTCATGGCGACGGTGTCGCCGGTTGCCATTTCGAAAGCACAGGCGCTGGACACCGTGGCGTCCGGGACCGGGCTCAAATCCCTGCCCTTTGCAGAGTCAGTGGCCTCACTGCTGACCACCAACTCCATCAATCTGGCTAATCTGGTGCCAGGTAGCGGAGCACCCAAAGGCGACCAGGCCAGCGTCTGGGTGGAGGGTGTATTGAGCTTTGGCAACAGAGATGCCAACGGGGCCACCGGCCCGGTCGAGTTCAGTTCCCATGGTGTGACGGTCGGGGTAGACCGACGCTTCAACGACAAGCTCATCATGGGTCTGGGGTTCGGCGTCGGTCGTGACAAAACCATCATTGGTACCGATGGGTCGCAAAACGACGGCACCGGGCTGTCGCTGGCGGTGTATGGCAGCTACCAGCCCCGACCCGGCACATTCATCGACGGTATGCTGGGGGTCGGCAGCATTGAATTCGACACCCGGCGCTACGTCTCTGCGGTGAATGCCTTTGCCCTGGGCAAGCGCAAGGGCTACCAGCTCTTTGGCTCCTTGTCTGCAGGCTACGAGTTCGCCAGTGACGGCATGTTGTTCTCACCCTACGCGCGCCTGGACTATGCGTCCGATGCCCTGCAGGACGCTGTGGAAACAGGGTCAGGTGTTTACGACCTTGCCTACTTCGGACAGACTTCGTCGTCATTGCAAGGCACCCTGGGCGCTCGGGCCGAATCCATTCACCTCACCTCGTTTGGCTGGGCCATTCCGCGCGTGCGTGCGGAGTATCGGCATGAGTTTCAGAGCGACAGGCTGGGCCTGTTCTCGTATGCCGACCAGATCGGCGGCGCGCGCTACGCGCTCAATGTGCCGGGATCCGGGCGTGATGCTCTGGTTCTGGGGTTGGGCACCGATTTAGTGATGCGTGATGGCTGGACGCTGGGTCTGGACTACCAGCTGATGCATACCTTTGGTCCGGAGTCGAGTTTTGCCCTGCGGTTCAAACTGACCAAGGACCTCGATGCCAAAGGGCTTCCACGCCTCGTGGCCCATTACGAAGACAACCCCAAGCGTCCCAAAGACATCCAGGTGGAAGCATCGATGGTGGCGGATGACAACGTGACGCGGGCCAAGGCCGGCCCGGATGTCCGCTCCGACACCTCATACACCGTCAACGTGAGCAAGCTTGAGACGGTGCCCCTCTCCGACAACAGCCGTTTGCAATGGGTGGCCACAGCGGGTGGGGAGCGGTTCCAGAATTTCAATGGCTTGAGTCGCATCAGCGCGGGGCTTGAGGCTGAGGCGCAGTACCGTGAATCGGCCGAATTCGACGCCCCCACCTGGGCCGTGTTTGGCAAGGCGTCTGTGGAGCGCTTTCAGTCCGGGTTGCGCAGTGGCTACCGCGCGTCCTTGGGGACTTCAGTGCGTCAGTCTGTGACTGACCGAATCACGCTGTTTGGCGCCCTGTCGCGCAATTTCAGGGTCACCAGCAGCGATGTGTTCACCCAGCAGGAGAATGCCCTGCGCCTGAACGCCGACTACATGCTGAGCGATCGCGCTACGTTGTACGCCACCGGTGAGTTCCGCTTGGGTGACGCCGTTTCCACCGGACTTCCCTCTCTGGAAAACATCAGCATCGCCAAGGTGTTCAGGCAGGACGATGCCTATCCGGGTGGGAGCTTCTTCAGCTATAAGTTTGAAGCACGCACCGTGCTGGCCACGCTGGGCTTCAACTATGCCTTTGGCCCCAGGGACTCGCTCGACTTTTCATGGCGCCGGGTCACCACCACGCCGACGTTGCGGCCAGCGTTTGTGACCTCACCCGAAAGTTACATCACCAACCAGTGGGCGTTGACCTATCTGGTGCGTTTTTAGGAACGGCAGATGCGGCATTTGTTCATTTCAGATCGTCTGGGCCGGGCCTGGGTTCTGGCGGCCGTGTTGGCGCTGGGTGCCTGCGGTGGAGGTGGCAGCGGCACGTCGTCTGGCGGAGATGTGGTCCCGGGGGCCAGGCTTGGCGGCGCGGTCGATGGGCCGGACAGCTTTTTGTTGTTCCCCAACCCGCAAATGCAAGCCGATGGCACCTTGCAGGTCAATTCGGCCGGGTATGCCCAGGCCTATTACGAAGCCATTGACCCCAACAACGACCGCGATACGGTCGATAAATTCAAGGCCTTCAATGGCATTGGGACCGGCAGCGTAGGAGGGGCCATCGAAGAAAGCGTGATCGTGGGTGACATGCGTGATCTGGGCTATGGCCGCAAGATGACCGCCCGCCAGAATGCCGACGGCAGCCTCGCTTTCCTGGTTGAAAACTACCTGGCTGGCGGATATGGCGGGTACTCACCCTTCAATCTGGAAGCTGCTATTGTCGGGGCCAGGCAATGGCACATCGGCACCAATGGCATCGAGTTCAGCCCTGGCCCGGGTGGCACGGTGAAGTTCGTCAAGTTCTACACCTTTGACCCCAACACTGGCCAGCGCCTGAGCGCTGTTGACCTCGACAGCCGTGGCGCCAAGGCCATGCCGACGCCCTGCGTGGGCTGCCATGGGGGCCGCGGAGATCCGCTGACGCCGCCGGACCCAACCAGCGGGAAGCGACTGTTCGCCAAGCTGATGAACACTGCCTCGTTGGCGCGTGGGGATGTGACTGCACAACTTCATCCCTTCGAGCCCGCGTCTTTTGACTTCTCCACCTTGCCGGGGTTCAGCCGGGCGCTGCAGGAGTCAAAGATCAAGACCATCAACAAGATGGTGTTGTGTGCCATGCCCCTGCCTACCGGCACGGTGGCTGCGTCGCCTGAAGACACCTGCCGCCGGGTGGCCACCCAGCACGAATACCAGGGCACGGCAGCGGAGCACCTGAAAGACATGTATGGCGGCACCGGCCTGCCACTCACGGCCAGCAAGACGGTGGACAACTGGGTGCCCGGGGACTGGCTCACTTCCGGGCAGTCCAGTCTATACCTGAATGTGCAGGCCAATTCGTGCCGCGTCTGCCACCTGTTGCGCGGCACAGGCAATCAGTCGGACATCAGCTTTGACACGTTTGCCAAATTCGACGGCTATTCAGACCGCATCAAGGCCCACGTGCTGGACCGCGGAAACATGCCCCTGGCCAAGCTGATTGCCGACAAGTACTGGAGCACCCCAAGCATCTACAACACCATGGCTGGCTACCTGGCGGGCAAGGGCTACGCGGATGCCTATGAGCGGCCAGGCCGTCCAATTGCCGACCCTGGCCCCGACCGGGTGGTCAAGCAGATGAGCACCCAGCTGTCGGCGTCCATGAGCCTGTTTTCCACGGGCTATGAATGGTCGATTGCCTCGGGCCCCGCGGGCGCAAGCCTGAGCGGCGCCACCACGGCCACCCCGACATTCACGGCAGTGTCGGCCGGTACCTATACCCTGCAGCTGATCACCACGGGGTCTCGTGGCCGCAGCCCGGCTGCCCAGTTCAGATTGGTGGTCATGCCGGCCCTGACCTATGACCCAACCTTGCTGCGCTTTGCCGACATCAAGACCGTGCTGCAGGCCGGTGGCGGCACCTGCACCACCTGCCACCAGGCAGGTGGCAATGGCCTGGTGCTCCCCCCCATCTGGTACACCAGCTATGACCGGGCCGGCACAGGTAATGGCGCAGACGCGACCAACGACCTCTGGTTCTACACCGAGTTGCGCGGGCGCATCAATTTCAGCGATATCGTTGCCAGCCCACTGCTGCGCAAACCTGCGGGCCACCACCACAACGGTGGCTTGCGGACGGGTTTTGACACCACGCTGCTGCCCGGCGCTGCGGGGCGCGAAGACTACGACAAGATCCTGGGCTGGATCCTCAACGGAGCGCCGCAGTAGCGAGTAGCTTCCGCGCGTTCAGCCTGTCAGTACGTACGACGAGGCGCTGAATACCCGCTGCCGCCGAACACATAGGGCACACGGCGGCCCACCAGGGTCTCAATCAGGGACAGCTCCTGGTCGGTGTGATTGAGGAACGGCGCATTGCGAATCTTGCGGCCTGGTGCGCCGTCGGCTGCGATATAAATCGGTTTGTCGTGCCGTGAAGCCGCAATGCTTTCCTTGCTGTCCGGGTCGTTGTTGGCCTGCACATCGGTTGCGCCGTAACAGGTGCAGAAGTAGGTCAGGTCAGGCTCGGCCTCGACATAAAAGCCGGTCCCGCGGATGCCGATGGTGGATGTGTTGGTGGACACCCGCATGGGCGAATTGCGTGACACCGACAGCAGTTTGCCAGTGAGCATCCGCAGGCCCGAAATGACGGCCCCAACCGCGCCAGCGGCATCGCTGCCGTCAATGACCAGTTTGCTGTCACCGCGCAGGATCATGGAATGGGTGTTGACAACAAAAATGACTTCGCTGTTCTTGCCGGTTTCCACCGTGTCACCTGGCTTGATGCGTGTTTGCAGATTGGCTTGCTGGTTGTTGACCCTGACCTCGCCGGCCAAACCATAGATCGACTGGGTGGGCGGCAACTTGGCTGGTCGGCTGCCAAAAATGCTGAAGCCCTGGGCATGGGCCTGCCCCAGACTGCCGCCCGCCACGGCTCCGGCGCCGAGGGCCTGGATCAGCCAGCGGCGACGCGGGTCTTCGACGGTGTCAAAGTATTTGTCCATGGCAAGGCTCCTTCAAGGTTGCAGTGTCATGCTAGCACGCTGGATTCAATATCCAAAATAAAAAAAGAGTATTCCCGTTATTGAATGCCGCTCTTCAGCTATTTAATAAATAGCATCAGGAGGATCCGACAGGGATGCCCTTGAACTGCCCGGTGGCGATTTTCTTTTCCCATTCTGCAGGTCCGGTGATGTGGGCGCTGGTACCGCCGGAGTCCACGGCCACGGTGACAGGCATGTCCACCACGTCAAATTCATAGATGGCTTCCATGCCCAGGTCGGCAAATGCCAGCACCTTGGCACCATGGATGGCCTTGCTCACGAGATAGGCGGCACCTCCCACTGCCATCAGCGATGCGCTCCTGTGTTTCTTGATCGACTCGATGGCGACGGGGCCACGCTCGCCTTTACCCACCATCGCAATCAGGCCAGTCTGGCTCAGCATGGTTTCAACGAACTTGTCCATGCGCGTGGCGGTGGTAGGGCCAGCCGGGCCAACGACCTCGTCGCGCACCGGGTCCACAGGGCCCACGTAATAGATGACCCGGTTGGTGAAATCCACGGGCAGTCTCTCACCTTTGGCGAGCATGTCCTGGATGCGCTTGTGCGCGGCGTCACGGCCGGTCAGCATCTTGCCGTTGAGCAATAGCGTGTCTCCGGGCTTCCAGCTGGCCACCTCGGCCTTGGTCAGGGTGTTCAGGTTGACGCGCTTGCTCTTCTGCGTATCGGGTGCCCAGTTGACGTCGGGCCACAGGTCCAGCGACGGTGGCTCGAGGAAGGCGGGGCCGCTGCCGTCCAGGACGAAATGGGCATGCCGTGTTGCGGCGCAATTCGGAATCATGGCCACGGGCTTGCTGGCCGCGTGGGTGGGGTACATCTTGATCTTGACGTCCAGCACGGTGGTCAGGCCACCCAGACCCTGCGCGCCGATGCCCAGGGCATTGACCTTTTCATACAATTCCAGGCGCAGCTCTTCCACCTGAGACAGCTTCGCGCCTCGGGCTGACTTATCGAGCAACTGGTACATGTCCAGGTCGTCCATCAGGCTCTCCTTGGCCATCAGGGCTGCCTTCTCGGCGGTGCCGCCAATGCCGATGCCCAGCATGCCCGGCGGGCACCAGCCAGCG
>JBDKJB010000087.1:0-6617 GCA_039796835.1 Pseudomonadota bacterium
CTGGGGAAAATGCCAGATTGATTCAGTCTGCACTCAAGGCTTCCCTGCAACCACTTGCATCAACAACCCTTCAAGTTTGTCTGTCTGCGTCTGCAGGCTGTAGGTGTTGCGCGCCTCCAGGGCCACCTGTCCTTTAGCCCTGACCTCGTCTGGATGCCTCATGCAATGCGACATGGCCACCGCCAGGGCGTCTGCATTGCCGGCGGGAACAATCCAACCCGATCGCCCTTGTAAAACACGCTCCGGCAAAGCACCCCGATCAGAAACAATGGACGGGACGCCGAGGCAACCCGCCTCCATTACCACATTGCAAAACGTTTCATGGGCCCGGGATACGGTCACCAGAACGTCCAGCTGTGCCAGAAATGGGGCGGCATTCACCACGCCGCAGAACTCCACCATCTGAGGCTTGCCGGAGAAGTGCCTGAGCATCACCTCCTGGTTGCCGCCGCCAGCCATTTTTACCCGACACACCTCTGGCCCAAATCTCGACGCAGCCTGAAGCAAAGTGTCGGCTCCTTTGCTTTCATCCATGCGCCCCAGAAACCCAAACACCATGGGTCGGGACGGCAGAGCTTCCGGACCATCCTTGTCCTTCGGGGCCTCCGGCCAGCCCGCCGGCAAAGCGTTTTCAATCACCATTTGGGTCGACACGTCACGAAACCAGCCAAAACGGCGGTGCCGGTCAAGAATCAGCTGCGAGGGCCCGACGACGGCATCTGGCCGGGCTGCGACTTTCTCTCTCAAGGTCGAGAACACCTGACAGCTCGTGCATGGAAGTTCGCAAGCCACGGCTCCCCGAGTCATGGCCGTGCCCGGACAGATCAGGGCATGATCGTGCACCATGTGCACCAGCTTGATGCCCAGTTGCTTGGCTGCTGCCCAGACCCCTACTGAAAACCCCTGGATCGCGTGTGTGAAAAGGACATCCGGCCGACTGCGTATCAGCGCCTGCTTCACTCGAGCCGTCATCCAGGGGTTGTAGATGTCCAATGCATGCCAGGACGCCCGCTTGAGTGGGTGATGCTGCACAGGCTTGCTTCCGTCCAGACCATACGGATCATAGATCTGCATCAGGGGAATCGGCACCAGGGATACGTCTGCGCCTGAGGTTCGGTCGGCTGAACCACCCCTTGGAGCAGACAGCGACATCACCTCAACCAGGTGCCCCCGAGCCCTGAGACTCTCGACCATTTGCGCTGTGCTTCGCTCCGCCCCGCCAATGGCATGCTCACCATACACACTGGTCAACATGGTGATTTTCATTTTTGCTTGCCTTCCCGACCCAGGGCAAACCACAACGCCAGGCCAAGCACCACCTCCGCTGCGACCAAGCCAGAAGACAGGCCCAGCGCCCCGGCTCCTGTGGCACCCAATGCTGCCATGGTGGTCACTACCCCGGCTTCGAGCCATTGGAAGCGGGACACTCCCTTGAGGTTTCCTCGCAATGACCAGGTGAACAGCAGACCGGCACGGCGCATGACGTGGATCCAAAGCCAGACGCACAGCAGCTGGAGCACCGGTGACACTGTGGCAAATTTGTCTCCATAGAGGAGACGCACCACAAGGTCAGCCCACACCCCAACCACCAGGCATCCCAGGGCCGACGCAAGACCCAGGCGGATCATCAAATCACGCCGGAGCGTCTTGCCCAGGGCGGTATCATTTTGTTCCGCTCGGGCCAACTGGCCCATCAAGGTTTGCTCGATCACACCCATCAGGTGCGCCGCCGCCCGGGTCAACCGGTCGGCCGCCGAGAACACTCCCACCTGGGCGGCGCCGGAAACCCACCCGAGCAAGACCGCTGGCGTCGAAGCTGACGCACTGGCAAAAAAACCGGAAAAGATGGTTGGCCGGACGGCTGCGAAATAGGACCTCCAGGAGCGGGGATCCATCTGGCCTGCTGCAAGCTTCCAGTGTCGGCGGATCAGCGGTGTCACCAGCAAACCCGCCCACACTGTTCCACTGCTGGCGGCCGCCACCGCCCACATCCCGTCACCGGGTGTTCGCACCCACCACAGCGTCAAGACCGCCGCGATGAGCCGTCCAGCGGTCGACGCCAGCCCCATCTGAAACCCGAGACTCTTCCCGATCAACCACCATTGCGGGAAAGCCAATGTTCCCATAACGTGCAATAGGGCAACAAGGACATAGGTCAGTGGAACGTCTTCAAACAGGAAACTCAATCCGATGATGACGGCCATGGTAGGAATAGCGCACGCTGAACGAGCCTTCAGGTTGTCAAACAGCACCTGCAGGCTTTGGGTCTGGTCACTCGCGAGTGCAACTCGGCGTTGTGACTCGGTGTTGAAGCCAGCGTCGATAAAGACAACGCCAAAAAAGACAATCGCCTGGGCCAGCATGACCTTGCCAAACTCGTCCACCCCCAATGCTCTGGCAACGAAGGGTAAGGTGAGCAACGGGATGGCCATCCCAAGGATCTGAAAAAAAACCAGCAGAGCACCAGAATGAAGAGCAGAACGAAATCGGTGCATGGACGACTGGTCAATTTGGTCGGTAAGAGATCCCGGAATGCTAGGGGTTTACTCTGCGGCGCAAAGTAAAACTGGAGTAGATCACACGCTTCCAGCGTTCCCGGCGTTGTTCGCTGGTGAACAACAGATCCCAAAACAGCGCAAGCAGCACCGCGATCAACAACCCGATCACACCGCCCACGGCCGCATTGAGCAGCGGCCTCGGACCCGATCGTTTGGTCGGCGCCACCGCCCGATCCAGCACCTGGATGATGGACAGGTCGCGGCTTTCGTCAATCCGTGACAATGCTCTGGCTTTGACCAACTGGTCGAGAACATTGTTGTTCATCTCTACTTCGCGACGCAGAGGCTCCACAAGAGCCCGGGCCCGGGCGTAGTCTTTGAAAGGCATCAAAAATGGATGGCTCTCGCCTGCGACCCGACCGGCCTCCGACCTCATGTTCGGCTGGGGTTTGATCAGTCCTTCTTTCTCAATGCGCCGCAGTTCAGCCCTCAGGGCTGCCAACTCTGCCTGAATCCGGATCACCTGGGGATGCTGCTCCGTTGCAGACAGGCGCATTTTGGACAGATCGACCAAACGCGTGGCGATCATGCCCTGCAGCTCAGTGGCGGTTGCTATGGCGGCTTCCTCCTGACCCTTGACACGTGTCAAGCCCGTGCGCTCTTCCTGTTCCAGAAGATTCTGATCGGACTTCGACAGCTTGGCGTTCGCTTCGGCGATCAGGACTTCGTAATACCCTTCCCGGCGCAGTGCCTCTTCGCGAGCCAGTCTCCGGGCGATGCTGTACATCGCGTCAATCATGCCGTTCGCGATGTCGGCAGATCGCTCACTGGTCTTGTCGGTGTAAGACAGCGTGATGATGCCGTCTCTTCCCACATCGACCTTGGTGCGTTTGGCTACCAGTAGCCTCAACTGATCAGCATCATCCTGTTTGTAGTGCTTGGCAAGATCGAAGCGTTGGATGACTTCATCTTGGACTGAGCGACTCAGAAAGAGACTCGCATACAGATCAGACGGATTTTTCAAGGTCAATGCCGACGATCCTAGCGCTGCCCCGCCACCGACCTGATTCAGCAATGTGCTCGCAGTGGCTGTGTTGGTCTGAGGTGGAAGCAGGCGTGCGTAAGCCGTGAAAATCGGCAAGGACAGCGCCGCCATAACGCCCGCCGCAACGGCAAGAACCAGAGGGGCAAGTACCAGCAGAAGTCGATATTTCGTGAGTCGCAACAGGATGTTGGACAACCCGATCGCCGGGATCACCGATGCGGCGAGGGGCTCCTGCGGGATATCCTTTGGCATCTCATTGCTCATAGGCTGGAATGCAGTATCTTGATGGCTGCCGCACCCAGACCCAGCTGATAGAAAATCTGGGACCAGTCACGGAAAATCCGGGTCCAGGACGTGAGTTCCACATTTTCAGGCACAACGATGGTGTCCCCAGGGTGAATGGGTTCGCTGCGGCCAAACCATCCTCCGATCTGCCGGACGGTTCCATCAGCGTGCATCACCACCACTCCAGACGTGTCGGCATGCCGGCGGAAGCCGCCCGCATAGTCAATGTAGGCACTGGCGCCCCAGTCTGAAACCCATAGCAAGCTGCCTTCCTGGAACACCGATCCCACAACGGTCACAGTGGCTGGCCTGGGCGGTATCAGCACGCGGTCGTCGTCTTCCAGAGCAATCTTGGGGAAATGCTCCACTCCCGCCGTCACACCACGCAAATTGAGTGGAATCCGACCTTCCGGTTGGTGGGCTCGCAGCCTGGCCACCAGCGAACGCACCGCTTCAAATTCAGTAGCGTTGACTCCACCACCGGTGACATCGTTTCCCACAGCATTGCGCGAGCGCCCGGCCAGATATCGTAGGTAATCCTGCTCGATCCGGTCGCTCACCTGACGCAGGCGCTGTTCCTCCATCTTTCGGGCGCTGGATCGCGAAAAAATGGTGCCAAAAACATAGGCCTGGTCGGTCAGGCCACCCGCGCGGTCAAAGACCTGTTGCAGGGTCTCACCCACTTCAACGGGATAAATGCCCGGAAACTTGACCTCCCCCTCGACGCGAACCATGCGGAGTTTTTTAAATTGGGGTTGACTGAAATCAGCCTTCGCAAAGACCACAACCACATCACCCGGCTTGAGCGGAAGATTGTTCGCTCCATCACCGTTGAGGGCGTTCCACAGATTGAAAGTCAAAATTGACATTGACTGCGTTGCAGGATCTACCCTTTCGATAGCGGCATAACCCCATTCCATGTCCGGAAAATCACGCCTGAACTCACTGTCGCGATTGGCATCCCCCAATTTTTGCAGGCTTTCCCGCCCGTTTCGCTGAACCCAGGTCGCAGCCCGGACAAACAAATCCGATGACGCCAGCAGGTCCGATACCTTCATGCTGTCGCGATACGGCTGTCGCAGCGGTTGTGCCACGTTGCCACGCAAGGTGATGGAATTTTCAATCCGGGGCGACACCGGCAGCACCATGTACAGATCGCCATCACGGACCTCCCGCTTGCCCGCAACATCTCCGTATTCCAGATGCTCCACATGGCGGCGTCCATTGCGAAAACGCTCGAGACGGATGCTTGGATTGGGCTGAGACAACGCAATGCCCCCACTCGCCTTGACCAAATCAGCCAGGGTCATTCCATCGTTGAGGTGAAAAATGGCCGGGCGCCGAACGCTGCCGGCAATGGCCGCATGTCCTCTGGACGCCGGAACGTACAAGATGTCACCGGGCTGCAGTTGGGGGTCTGAACTCTTGTCTCCGTCGATCAGAAACCGGTAGGCATCCACAGTCGCAATCGTCGTTCCGGCCCGGCGTACTTCTACCTTGCGGGGGTCACCGGCAGAAGAAATGCCTCCCGCCTGCAGCAGAGCTTGAAGGGCGCTGGCGGTGGACGGGGCTGTATAGATTCCGGGGGACTTGGCAAATCCCATCACGTAATACTGAATCTCACGCAGACTCCCCAGTGTCACGGTCAGTTCAAAAGCGCGGTATTGACGGCCGATCGTGGTCCGGAGCAAGGCCGACAGATCGGAGAGTTTTTGCCCTGCCACCATGACATTGCCAATCTTGGGCAAGAAAATCTGACCAGAGCGATCCACTGCGCCTTGAAAATCGATGTCGATCTGTCCCCACGCCCGAACGACGAGTTGGTCTCCCGGGCCAACTCTGTAGTCGGCGGGCACCGTCAGCGGATCAACAGATGCATTCCCTCTGGCATCGCCAGCCGCGATCCCCAGGCCGAACATCGGCAATTCAGAGCCCACGGAAGTCCTGACGAAGTCACTGAATTCAAAACCTGCTGGGGGCACCTGCGGATTGGGAGGGGGAGGAGGATCTGCCGACCGACCGGCTCCTCCATCGCCACCCGACCCGATGTGGTTGGTGGTCTTGTTTTCGACTTTGGTTTCGATCGTGGTGGACAACCGCATCTGCGGCGCGGGCCCGGGAGATCGTTCTTTCAGGTCGTAATCAATTCCGCTGGCCGATGGGCGGCCGAAAATCCGCGACGGCGAAAACACACGCGAATCGGCATTCGCGCCTGTTCCCGGAATCGGTGCCTCCAAAATGCGACTGGACGCTCCCTGCCCCACCTGTGAGGACTCGGACTGGGTCTGGGCAACAAGACTGGCGGGAATCAGTGCCAGGGCAATGATCACGAGCCAGGTGTTCATGACAGGCACCACGGTTGAAATGAGAAGAGTCAATAGGCGTTGGTCCGGCGCAACACCAGACCGAGCGTCTTGTAGATGATGTAGATGTCCAGTACCGGTGTCCATGTCCGTAAGTATTCAAGATCAAACTCGACGCGATTTTGCATCTTGTCGAGTGTGTCAGTTTCGCCCCGAAAACCGTGAATTTGTGCCCAACCCGTCAGCCCGGGTTTCATTTTGTGCCGCAACATGTAGCCTTTGACAAGCTTGCGGTAAGCCTCATTGTGAGAGATCGCATGTGGTCTGGGGCCCACGATGCTCATGTCGCCACGCAAGATGTTGAGCAGTTGAGGCAGTTCGTCGATAGACGTTCGCCGAATGAATGCCCCCACTTTGGTCACCCGGGCGTCTCCTTTGGTGGCTTGGACGATGTTCGTGTCACCGGCAGCTGCGCTTCCGCTGGCA
>JBDKJB010000088.1:0-6615 GCA_039796835.1 Pseudomonadota bacterium
CAGCGCACTGCGGGAGCGCTCGTCAGGCATGTGCTTCTTCAGGAGCTCACGCAAGGCGTACACAAAAGCATCAGGCTTAATCGGATTGAGCTGCGGCTGTACAGACACCATGCCCAACAGGCTGCTCACCAAGGCGTCGAGCAGAGGAAGATCACCTTCAACCGCCTGCAGCACCTCCTGCTGCGCAATGGCCGTTTCGATATTGGCGTCCAGCTGGGAATCGTCGAGGAAGTGGAAGTCATCGAAGCGGATGGCCGACGCATGGCTCGAGTCCACCACTTTCGCTGCATAGAACTGCTTACGCAGTTCGGCAACGAAATCTTTCTTCAACTCAGCATCACCTGCTAGAAGAGCATCCAGAGCGATCCTGTGCTCGAGATCCTGCATCAGGACGGATAGGCGCCCACGGGGCTGGGCTTTGGCGGCTCGCAAGCTTTCGAGCATGTTGCCCACCAGAGCGGCCGATTGCGCCAGCACCGCTTCGACGCAATCGCGCAGTTCGGGGGCCGTTTTGACCTTCTCGTCAGAAAATCCCAATCGCATGTGTGCCTGACTTGTGGATCCGCCGTTCGTGTTGTGTGATGAGGCTGGAAATGCGGCAGGCAGTATGTGCCGAAAAATGTTCACCTGCCAAGGCACTTGTGCACATTCTGCTTCAGCAAACACACATGCAACCGTAACAAAACGATACACGCCACAGCCTCTTGCTCTCATGCGATAATGACAGACTGCGCAACCTGTCAGTGGTCGCGCTTCAGCACACTGCTGGGAATCCAGACGCCTTCCGCTGGCTCTGTTCCACCACCTGTTTCTGCCTAGACTGATCCTTGGCCCTGAGTTGTCAGGCGCCCTGCGACAGGCCGATCTGTTGACCGACCATATGCCACCCGCCTCGGGTGCACTAACCATGACTTTTGAAGAATTGAATCTGGCCCCGGCCATCCTGCGCGCTGTCAAAGCCGAGGGCTACGACTCCCCCACCCCCATCCAGGCCCAAGCCATCCCCCTGGTGATGCAAGGCGCTGATCTGCTGGGTGGCGCCCAAACAGGTACGGGCAAAACCGCCGCCTTTGTGTTGCCCATCCTGCATCGTTTGACGATGGCCAGAAGTAGCCAGAACAGGTTTGGTGGGACCGGCATCCGCGCCCTCGTGCTGACCCCGACGCGCGAACTGGCGGCCCAGGTGGAAGAGTCCGTCAAGACTTACGGCAAATACCTGCAGCTTTCCAGTACCGTCATTTTCGGTGGTGTGGGCATGCAGCCCCAGATTGACCGCCTGCGCCGCGGAGTGGACATCCTCGTGGCTACTCCAGGCCGGTTGTTGGATCTGGCCGGGCAAGGCATGCTCGATTTGGGCCAGGTCCAGACTCTGGTGCTGGATGAAGCGGATCGGATGCTCGACATGGGCTTCATCCACGACGTGAAAAAGGTGCTTGCCCTCTTGCCCAAAGAAAAACAAAGTCTGCTGTTTTCAGCCACCTTCAGTGATGACATCAGAGACTTGGCCAACAGTCTGCTCAAGTCCCCCCAGACGGTTCAGGTCACCCCCCGCAACACCACCGTGCAGCGCATTACCCAGGTGATCCATCCCGTCGGCCGCGCCAAGAAAAAAGCGCTGCTGGCGCACATCATCCAAAGTCAGAACTGGAGTCAGGTGTTGGTGTTCACCCGCACCAAATTCGGTGCCAACCATGTGGCTGAATTTCTCCACAAGCAAGGTATAACCGCCATGGCCCTGCATGGCAACAAAAGTCAAAGCGCCCGCACCCAGGCTCTGGCAGGTTTCAAGAGCGGCGAATTGCGCGCTCTGGTGGCCACTGACATTGCGGCGCGCGGATTGGATATTGATGATCTGCCGCACGTGGTGAACTACGAAATTCCCAACATCTGCGAAGACTACGTGCACCGCATCGGGCGCACAGGCCGGGCGGGCGCTGACGGAACCGCCATCAATCTGGTGTGCTTGGATGAGGAAGGTTTCATGCAGGAGATCGAACGCTTCACCAAGCAACAGATCCCTGTGCAGGCTCTGGAAGGATTTGGCCCCGATGAAGGCGAACGTGCAGAGCCCATTGCCATGGGCAGGCAGACCCTTTGGGGCGGGGCTGGCAAGCCACCGAGCCGCGAGGTGATGGCCGCCGCCGCCAAAGCTGCCCGCAGCGAGATGATGCAGCGCATCCGCGAAAATAAACCCGCACGTGGAGCAGCCCACGGACAAAATCAGCGCCGCAGCCCAGACTCTGGAAATCGACCGCCGCAGGGCCAGCACGATGGCCGTCGGGACAACCGCAACAACGGCCAACGTCCACAGCGCCAACCCGATCCGCTGATGACTCGAGAGGATGCTGCTTCAAGGCGCCGCGATTCTGCCCCCGGACACAGTTCAGGTGGCGGCCAGCCGGACCCGATGCGGACCAGCGTGGACATGATGTCACGTGGTGGTGGCCGCGGGGGCTCCCGGGGCGGCAATCGCACAGGGGGTTATGGTCAGCGCAGCGGTGGAGGGGGCTTCCGCGGGCGTTGATGCCGGCTCAGCAGAATCGGTCAGCCGCGCACAAACAGCGTCACCAGCGGCTCCGGTCCCACCTGACGGCTCCAGTGGCCGTGGAGCTGAGGATCGAAGATCGCCCCAGGCGGCAACAGGTCGGCCGAATAGAAATGCTGGCCGGGTTGGAAGACCCGGCTGCTGCCGTCTTGCAGAAAGATTTCCATCTGTCCCTGCAGGATGAACACCCACTGCGGATGGGGCGACACATGGAACTGGCTGCGAAAACCCACCGGACTGTGGCGCAGCTGGTAGCCGCCACTGGCCATCAGACCGGACAGCATCGACTGAGGACTGCCTTCGGTCAAGGTGATGGTGTCTTCCCGCCAGCGTGCGCGACCGTCCGTGTCGGTAAACAAGATGATCTTTGTGAAGATGGCTGGCATTCAAACTCTCACTGGAAGTCAATCAAAACCTTGAGCGACTGGCTCTTGTCGCCCGCGAGCTGGAAGGCTTCGATGGCGCGGTCGAAGGGCAGCACCCGGGTGATGACAGGTTTGACGTCGATCAACCCGGCGTTAAGATAGGCCACGGCGTTGGCATACTCAGCATGGAAGCGAAAGGTCCCCCGCAAATCCACCTCGCGTGCAACGATCTGGTTCATCGGAAGCTTGATATCGCCGCCCAGTCCCACAGCAACCAACACCCCTTGCGGCGCGATCACGTCCAGAGCAGACAGCATGGCGTGGGGGTTTCCACTACATTCGAAGACACGCTCGAACGTACCTTTGTCGGGCATGAAGCGGTCCAGTGCGCGCGGCTCGTTGGCTAGGTTGATGATTTCGTCGGCGCCCATTTTCAAGGCGCAATCCAGCGGCATCTGGGCGATGTCGGTGGCCACGATGCGGGCGGCCCCCGCTCGACGCGCGCCTGCAATCAGCAGGAGGCCGATGGGCCCACAGCCCAGCACCAACACCTGTTTGCCTAACACCCCCCCGGCTCGCTGGATGGCATGCAGACCCACACTCAGAGGCTCACACAGCGCGGCCTCCTGCAAGCTGACCTGGGGCGCCAGCACATGGGCCTGGTGCTGTTCGATCACCAGGGCATCGCGGAAGGCGCCCTGGATGTGCGGGAAGGGCATGGCGCTGCCGTAGAAGCGCATCTTCAGGCACTGGTTCTGCTGCCCCAGTTGGCAGTACTTGCAGGCGCCACAGGGGCGCGACGGTGACATCGCTATGCGCTGGCCGGGCTGGATGTTCTTGACCTCGGCACCCACCTCCTCCACCAAGGCGGAGATCTCGTGCCCAAGCGCCAACGGCTGCTTGATGCGCACGGCGCCGAAGCCACCGTCTTGGTAGTAGTGCAGGTCGCTGCCGCAGATACCGCCATAGGCCACCCGCACACGCAATTGTGTGGAGCTGAGGACTTTCGGCATTTCGGCCCGATCAGGGTCCAGGTGCTCCAGCCGCAAATCGAGCGGGCCATGGCACACCAAGGCGCGGATGCGGCGCTGCGCCGGGTTGAGGGAAGGATCGGCTGCGGAAGCGTTCATCGTCAAAGCTGGGCGGTCACGCCGCCGTCCACATACAGGATGTGCCCGTTGCAGAAGCTGGAAGCGTCGCTGGCCAAGTAGACGGCCGCACCTGCGAGTTCATGGATTTCGCCCCAGCGGCGGCTGGGTGTGCGGTTCACCAGCCAGTTGCTGAAGGTCTCGTCGTTGACGAGTTTTTCATTCAGTACAGTCTTGAAATACCCGGGGCCGATGCCGTTCACGTTTAGGCCGAAAGGGCCCCAATCGATGGCCATGCCCTTGGTGAGCATCTTGAGCGCGCCCTTGGTCGCCATGTAGGGGGCAATGCCGGGGCGGCCGAGTTCGCTCTGCACCGAGCAGATGTTGATGATCTTGCCGCTTTTGCGGGAAATCATTTTCTGCGCCACCGCCTGCGCCACGAAGAAGGCACTGTTGAGGTTGGCGTCCATGATTTCGCGCCAAGTGGCGTGCGGGTACTCTTGCAAGGGGCCGCGGCGCTGGATGCCGGCGTTGTTGACCAAGATCGCAATGGGGCCCACGCTGGTTTCGACGTTTTCCACCAGGGCTTGCACCTGAGCAATGTCGGTCACGTCACCGGCACAGGTCTCCACCGCCAGACCCTCGGCCCGCAAGACCTCCGCGGCAGCCTGCAATTTGACCTGACCCCGACCATTGAGGACCACCCGGGCGCCAGCTTGCGCCAGACCGCGAGCCATGCCCAGACCCAAGCCGTCTGAGGATCCTGTGACCAGCGCAACGCGGCCATCCAGCCGAAAGGTATCCAGGATCATCAATCCAGCCGTTTGCCAGTGGCACCGTCAAACAGATGCGCCTTGTCGGCAGCCACAGTCAGGTGGACCGTGTCATCCGGATGGACATGGGTACGGCCATGCATGACCAGGATGATTTGGTGATCTCCCACCTGCAACAGCAGTTCGGTCTCAGCCCCGGTGGGTTCAACCACCACCACCGTCGACGGGATGGTGTACTTACCGACTACACCATCCGCAGCAAGGCTCACATCACCCGGACGAATGCCATATGACACCTGTTGACCATCCTTGGCTCCGGACTCAGCGGACACCGGCCATTGCTGTCCGCCGATTTCGACATGGGGGCGACCTGCGGTGCGAAACACACCGGACATCACATTCATGGCGGGCGAGCCGATGAACTGCGCGACAAACAAATTGCCAGGCTTGTCGAAGAGTTTCAGTGGGGTGCCGATCTGTTCAACGATGCCATCATGCATGACCACAATGCGGTCTGCCAGCGTCATGGCCTCAATCTGGTCATGCGTCACATACACCGTGGTGGTCTTCAGGCGCTGATGTAGGGCTTTGATCTCGGCGCGCATAGATACACGCAGTTTGGCATCGAGGTTGGAGAGAGGCTCATCAAACAGAAACACTTTCGGGTCGCGCACGATGGCGCGCCCCATCGCCACGCGCTGACGCTGACCACCTGAAAGCTCGCGCGGGTAGCGATCCAGCAATTGGTCCAGGTTCAGAATGCGGGCGGCATTGGCCACGCGTTCCTGAGTCATGGTTGCGTCCGCCTTGCGCAGCTTCAGACTGAACGCCATGTTCTCGCGCACTGTCATGTGCGGATACAGCGCATAACTCTGGAACACCATGGCGATGTCACGGTCTTTGGAATCCAGTTCATTGACCACTCGGCTGTCCACGGCGATTTCACCACCGGAGATTTCCTCCAGGCCGGCCAGCATGCGCAGCAAAGTAGATTTGCCGCAGCCGGAGGGGCCTACCAGCACCACGAACTCACCGTCCTGGATGTCAAAGCTGATACCGTGAATCACTTTGACTTTGCCAAAGCTCTTCTCGATGTTGCGAAAGGATACGTTTGCCATTTTTGAATACTTGGAAAAGTGTTTGCCGAGATCAGCTTTTGACAGCTCCGGCTGTCAGACCAGACACCATGTAGCGCTTGAAGGCGTAGTAAATCGCAGCGGGTGGCAGTGCATACAGAAACCCGGTCGCCATGAGCAGTTCCCAGGGAGAATCGTCTGCGGCCAGGAAGTTGCCCAGAGCCACCGCCAACGTGAGGTCCGTTTCCTTGGACAACAGCAGAAAGGCGTAGAGATACTCATTCCAAGCCAGCAGAAGCGAGTACGTCCCCACTGCAACCAGGGAGGGCACCATCAGGGGCAAGTACACCAGCCGGAACAATTGCAGCGGAGTTGCGCCGTCGATCCGGGCGGCCTCATCCAGTTCGAAGGGCAGTTTGTCGGACGCCTGCTTCAGCACCCAGATGCAATATGGAGAAGCGATGGTGACCATGGCTAGGATGAGTGACCAATGGTTGTTGAGTAACCCATAGTTGGCCATCGTCTTGTACATTGGCACCGCCAGGAAAGCCGCCGGGATGAAATAGGTGAACAGGGCCATGTTCAGCACTGTGCGACCACCGCGGACTTTCAGACGGCTGATCGCGAACGCTGCAAACGTCGCGACAAACAATGTGATCGCGCCCACTGCGAAGGCAATGGTCAGAGAATTTCCCAGCTGCTCCCAGAAGTGATTGAGATAAAAGTGCTTCTGGTTGAACACATGGTCGAAGTTCTGCAAGGTGGGCT
>JBDKJB010000089.1:0-6557 GCA_039796835.1 Pseudomonadota bacterium
CGCACCCCTTCGATGGCAGCCAGGTTGCCGCCGTCCACCACCGCGGCCACCGCTTCGCTGTTGTGCAGCCGATATTGCAGGGCATCTGGACCAAACAGCATGGACAGCGGCATGGCCACAGCGCCCATTTGCAGGACGGCGATGTATGCAGCAGCCGTTTCGAAGCGCTGCGGCATCACGATGGCCACACGGTCGCCGCGTCGCACGCCTGACAGCTGCAGCGCATGGGAGAGACGGTTGGCGGCGGCCTGTAGTGCAAGAAAATCAAACGATTTTGAAGTTTTTCCCGATATGGAATGCCCTTGTATAGCTATGTTTTTGGAAGCGCCTGGCGCTCCTGCCCACCGCCCACAGCAAACTTGGGCCATGTTGAAGTGCGCGGGCACTTCCCAGCGAAAATGGCGATGGATGGCTTCATAACCATCCAGCCTGGCACCTTGGGGTGCTTTCAACAGATCCGTTCGCATGACTTCCCCTGCTTCCACCCTCTACGCCGCCCGCCGCATTGCGCAGAGCGAGTTTGTTCCCATCCGCCACCAGAACTACCACCTGCGCATCTGGGGCCAGCCGCAGCCCGGCACACCCCCGCTGGTGCTTGTGCACGGCTGGATGGACGTGGCCGCGTCCTGGCAGTTTCTGGTCGATGCATTGTCAGACGATTTTGCCAAGCGCTGGATCATCGCTCCCGACTGGCGCGGGTATGGCCTGTCCACGGGTGCGCCGGTGGACAACTACTGGAACCACGACTACCTGGCGGACCTGGATGGCCTGCTGGACCACTACAGCCCGGATGCCCCGGTCGATCTGGTGGGTCACAGCATGGGGGGCAACGTCGTCATGCAGTACGCCGGTGCGCGACCCGCCCGCGTCCGCCGCCTGGTCAATCTGGAAGGCTTCGGCGGCCCCAACGGCAACCCGGCCAACACCCCGAAACGCATCGCCCACTGGCTGGACGAACTCAAGTCCCTCGCCAAGGGCGAGATGGACATCCGGCCCTATGACAGTGTCGAAGGCGTCGCCCGTCGCCTGATGAAAACCAACCCCCGTCTGGCCGCCAGCGAGGCCTCACGAGGCCGCGCGCTCTGGCTGGCGCACCACTGGGCTGCCGAGAAAATCCCCGGACGATGGCACATCCTGGGCGATGCAGCGCACAAGGTGGGTGGCCCGCTGCAAACGCGCGAAGAGGACATTGTGGCCCTGTACAGCGCCATCACCGCGCCCACCCTGTTTGTCCAGGCAGCGGACAACTCCCTCAGCGGCTGGTGGGGTGGGCGCTTCACGCTGGAGCAGTTCCATGCCCGACTGGACCGCGTGAAAGACGTCCAGCGCATCCAGATGGCCGAGTGCGGCCACATGCTGCACCACGACCAGCCCGAAGAACTGGCGCGGCAGATGGAAGCCTTTCTGCAAGCCCGGGCGTGAGAAAATCCGCCCTTTTCCGCACACACTGAGCATCACCATGGACGCAGAACGCATCAATCAGATTGGCTCCCGCCTGGACGACCTGGCCGGCCGCACCCACGAACTTCGGGGGTATCTTTGACTACGATGCCAAAGCTGAACGGCTGAGAACCGTCAACGCCGCGCTGGAAGACCCTGCCGTCTGGAACGACGCAAAAAAAGCCCAGGAACTGGCGAAAGAGAAAAAGTCCCTCGATGGCGTGGTCGCCACGCTGGACCGCCTGCAGGGTGAACTGGCTGACAACGCCGAATTGTTCGAAATGAGCAAGGCCGACGGCGACGAAGCCGGGCTGCTCACCATCGACGCCGAGGCCGACCAACTGGCCAAGATCATCGAAGACCTTGAATTCCGCCGCATGTTCAACAACCCGGCGGACCCGAGCAACTGCTTCATCGACATCCAGGCCGGCGCCGGAGGCACCGAGGCCTGCGACTGGGCCAGCATGCTCTTGCGCCAGTACCTGAAATACGCCGAGCGCAAAGGCTTCAAGACCACCATGGAAGATGAAACCGCCGGTGACACGGCAGGCATCAAGGGGGCCACCATCAAGGTCGAAGGCGAGTACGCCTTTGGCCTCTTGCGCACCGAAACCGGCGTGCATCGACTGGTGCGCAAGTCACCGTTTGACTCCTCGGGCGGTCGGCACACCTCGTTCGCCTCGATCTTTGTCTATCCGGAAGTCGATGATTCGATCGAAATCGACATCAACCCCTCAGACGTGCGCACCGACACCTTCCGGGCCAGCGGCGCCGGTGGCCAGCACATCAACAAGACCGACTCGGCCGTTCGCCTGACACACATTCCGACTGGCATCGTCGTGCAGTGCCAGGACGGCCGCAGTCAGCACAGCAACCGTGACGTGGCTTGGAAGCGCCTGCGCTCCCGTCTGTACGATCACGAGATGCGCAAGCGCCAGGCCGAGCAGCAGAAGCTGGAAGACAGCAAGACCGACGTTGGCTGGGGGCACCAGATCCGCAGCTACGTGCTGGACAACAGCCGCATCAAGGACCTGCGCACCAATGTCGAAATCTCGGCCACGCAGAAGGTGCTTGACGGCGATCTGGACGCCTTCATCGAAGCCTCTTTGAAGCAGGGCGTGTGATGGGGGTCGGCGCCTTCATTTTCGACATGGACGGCACCATGATCGATTCGATGCCCTTTCACCAGCGCAGTTGGATCACCTTCTGCGAGCGCCATGGCATCGAAATGGATGTGCCAGAGCTGATGCGGCGCACCACGGGCCGCAATGGCGCGGAGTGCATGAGCGAGCTGTTTGGGCGCCCGGTGCCCCACGCAGAGGCCTGGGCTCTGGTGGCCGAAAAGGAAGCCATCTACCGCGAGTTGTTCGGCCCCGTGTTTGCCGAAGTGCCGGGGTTCACCCGCTTTGCGCAACAAGCCTTGCACACCCAGCTGAAAGTCGGTGTGGGCACGGCCGGCGACCAGCACAACATCGCCTTTGCCATGGGGCACCTCCGACTGCCTTTTGCGCCGCATGCGGTGGTGGGAGGCGACGAAGGCCTACCTGGCAAGCCCGAGCCCCACATCTTTCTCGAGGCAGCCCGCCGCATGGGCTGCAACCCGTCAGAGTGCATCGTGTTCGAAGACGCTCCGCTGGGCCTGGAAGCCGCACGGCGGGCGGGCATGCGGGCGGTGGCCATCTGCACCAGCCACAGCGCTGCCGAGCTGCGGGCCGCCATACCCGACAGCTCGCACATCTTGGCCAGTGTGCCTCATTTCAACGCCCTGAGCGAACTCAGGTTTCTGGAGAATCTGCATGTTGCATGACGGAACCGACGCCCCTGCTGGACCGCGCATCACCCATCGGGCCGACTACGCGCCCAGCCCATTCCTGATCGACAGCGTCGATCTCGCCTTCGACCTCAACCCCGCCAAGACCCGGGTGCTCAACCGCATGCGCGTGCGGCGCAATCCGGCGGTGCCACCGAAGGCCCTGCGGCTGGACGGCGACGATCTCAACCTGGCGCGCGTGCTGGTCAACGGCCAAGGCACCTCGTTCAAGACCGAAGACGGCAAACTCGTGCTCGAAAAACTCCCCGAAGGCCCGGAGCCCTTCGATCTGGAGATCTTCACCACCTGCACGCCCGACAAGAACACCCAGCTCTCGGGCCTGTACGTAAGCCAGGGGACTTTCTTCACCCAATGCGAAGCCGAGGGCTTCCGCCGCATCACCTATTTCCTCGATCGGCCTGACGTGATGGCCAGCTACACCGTCACGATCAAGGCCGACCGGGCCGCCTACCCGGTGCTGCTTTCCAACGGCAACTTGGTCGATCAGGGGCCGCTCGAAGATGGCCCGAACGGTGCACGCCATTTCGCCAAGTGGGTCGATCCTCACAAGAAGCCGAGTTACCTCTTCGCCCTGGTGGCTGGACAACTGGTGTGCCGTGAGCAGCGCATTCAATCCCGGTCGGGCAAGGAGCACCTGCTGCAGGTGTATGTGCGCGCCGGTGATCTCGATAAAACCGAGCACGCCATGAACTCGCTGATGGCGAGCGTGGCCTGGGATGAAGCCCGCTTCGGCCTGCCGCTCGACCTGGAGCGCTTCATGATCGTCGCCACCAGCGACTTCAATATGGGCGCGATGGAGAACAAAGGTCTCAACATTTTCAACACCAAGTACGTGCTGGCCAGCCAGGCCACCGCCACCGATACCGATTTCAGCAACATCGAGTCGGTGGTCGGGCACGAGTATTTCCACAACTGGACGGGCAATCGCGTCACCTGCCGCGACTGGTTCCAGCTCTCGCTGAAAGAAGGCCTGACGGTCTTCCGCGACCAGGAATTCAGCCAGGACCTCTGCGCCGACCCAGGGGAAAAGGAAGGGGCCGCATCCCCTTCCTCCGCCCGAGCCGTCAAACGCATCGAGGACGTGCGCCTGCTGCGCCAGGCGCAGTTCCCCGAAGACGCCGGCCCCATGGCCCACCCGGTGCGACCCGACAGCTACGCCGAGATCAACAACTTCTACACCGTCACGGTCTATGAAAAGGGCGCCGAGGTCGTGCGCATGATGCAGACTCTGGTGGCCAGCCCCCACACCGACCCGCAGGGCCGCAAGGGCTTTGCGCGCGGGCTGGCGGTGTACTTCCAACGGCACGACGGCCAGGCCGTCACCTGCGACGACTTTGCCCAAGCCATTGCCGACGCCAACCCGCAATCTGCGCTGGCGCTGCAGCTCGAGGCATTCAAGCGCTGGTATGCGCAGGCTGGCACCCCTCGCCTGAAGGCACGCGGCAGCTATGACGCCGTTGCGCAGACCTATACCCTGCATCTGGCCCAAAGCTGCCCACCCACCCCGGGGCAGACCGACAAAGCACCCTTCGTGATCCCGCTGGCGCTGGGCTTGCTCGGTGCTGATGGCCAGGATCTTCCGCTGCAGTTGGCGGGTGAAAGTACGGCAGGGGTGGCGTCGCGGGTCTTCGTGCTGTCACAGAACCAGGAGATGCTGACTTTCGTGAACGTCACCGCAGAGCCAGTGCCCTCGCTCCTGCGCGGCTTTTCGGCCCCGGTGATCCTCGAGATGGACTTCAGCGGCGCTCAATTGCTGCACCTGCTCGCTCACGACAGCGACCCCTTCAACCGCTGGGAGGCCGGGCAGCGCCTGTTGTTGCAATCAGCTATTAAAAATATAGCTAACTTTGCGCAACCAATATCGGAAACTTGCCTTCAAACATCAACCATCGAGGCCTTGCGACAGGTGCTGCGAGATCCGGGCCTGGACGCCGCCTTCAAGGAGCTGGTGCTCACACTGCCATCCGAGACCTTCATCGCCGAGCAGTTGGAGGTGGTGGACCCGCAGCGCATCCACGCCGTGCGTGAAGCCATGCGCCTGCAGCTGGCTCTGGCGCTGCGTGCTGATTGGGAATGGGCTTACGAAAGTCACCGCAGCCAGGGGGCTTATCGCACCGATCCAGCCTCGTGCGGGCGTCGTGCCCTGTCCGGGCTGGCCTTGCACATGCTGTGCCTGGGCTCCGTGCAGGACGGCGACACCGTGTGGCCGGGCAAGACCTACCAGCTCTTCAAAGACGCCGGCAACATGACCGACCGCTTCGCCGCTTTGAGTGCTCTGGTGCAGTCCGGCCACGCGCTGGGGACAGAAGCCTTGGTCCGCTTTCATGCCCTGTTCAAAGGCGAAGCCCTGGTCATCGACAAATGGTTTGCCCTGCAGGCCGGCGCCAGCGACCGCAGCGGTCACATCCTGCCGCTGGTGCGGCAGCTCACGCAGCACCCGGACTTCAGCCTGGGCAACCCCAACCGGGCGCGCAGCCTCATCTTCAGCTACTGCAGTGCCAACCCGGGCGCCTTCCACCGCGCCGACGCGGCCGGCTATGTGTTCTGGGCTGAGCAGGTGCTGGCCCTGGACGCCAGCAACCCGCAGGTGGCCGCGCGCCTGGCAAGGGCCCTGGACCGCTGGGCCCAACTCGCCGAACCGTATCGCAGCGCTGCCAAGCTGGCCATCGAGCGGGTGGCCGCAAAATCCGACCTGAGCAAGGATGTGCGCGAGGTGGTCTCCCGCGCCCTTGCCTGAACGCCCCCACAAGGAGAAGCCCCATGGCCGGAAAGATCTCATTGACCCGCTACCTGGTCGAAAAGCAGCGCGTGGATGGCCACATCCCTTCGCAGTTACGCCTGTTGCTCGAGGTGGTGGCCCGGGCCTGCAAGAGCATCAGCCAGGCCGTGAACAAGGGCGCCCTGGGTGGTGTGCTGGGCACGGCAGGCTCCGAAAACGTGCAGGGCGAAGTGCAGAAGAAGCTCGACATCATCGCCAACGAGGTGCTGATCGAAGCCAACGAGTGGGGCGGCCATCTGGCGGCGATGGCCAGCGAAGAGATGGAGGCCATCTACGTCGTGCCCAACCGCTATCCGAAGGGGGAGTACCTCCTGTTGTTCGACCCGCTTGACGGCTCCTCGAACATTGATGTGAACGTGAGCATCGGCACCATCTTCTCGGTGCTCAAGATGCCCGAAGGTGATCGCGGCGTGGATGAGTCCGATTTCCTGCAGCCGGGCCGGCAGCAGGTGGCCGCGGGCTACTGTGTCTATGGCCCGCAGACCACCCTGGTGCTCACGGTGGGTG
>JBDKJB010000090.1:0-6552 GCA_039796835.1 Pseudomonadota bacterium
CTCATCGTGGCCGAGATCTTCCGCATCATGCGGGCCATCAACCGTGAAGACAAGGTGAGCATGCTGCTGGTTGAACAAAACGCCAGCCTGGCGCTGGATCTGGCGGACTCGGCTTATCTTTTGGAGACCGGCCGTGTGGCGCTGTCCGGCAGCAGCGAGGACATCAAGAACAACGAGTCGGTGCGCAAGTCGTACCTTGGCTATTGAGGAAGACCGCAACCATGGAAGCCTTCCTGCATCAGATCTTTTCGGGCCTCTCCAACGGGGTCATCTACGGCTCGATCGGTCTCGCGCTCGTGATGATCTATCAGGCCACCCACCACATCAATTTCGCACAAGGAGAGATGGCCACCTTCAGCACCTTTGTGGCCTGGGCCATGGTGCAGGCGGGCTGGCCCTATTGGGCAGCGTTTTTTGCCACCGTGGCACTGTCGTTTGTGGCTGGCCTGCTGATCCAGCGCCTGGTGCTCAAGCCCGTCGAAAAGGCCCCGGTGCTGACCAACGTGATTGTCTTCATCGGCCTGCTGCTTATCGTCAATGCGCTGTCGGGCTGGATCTTCGACCACACGCTCAAATCCTTTCCGAGCCCCTTCCCCAAGGGGGGGTTCATGGGCAGCAAGTTTTTCAGCGGGCATGAGGTCGGCTCGGCCTTTGTCATGCTCTGCATGCTGCTGGCCCTGTTCGCCTTCTTCAAGTACACCCCGGTGGGTCTGGCCATGCGGGCCGCCGCACAGAACCCGGAGTCCGCGCGCCTGGTCGGCGTACGTGTCAGCTGGATGCTCGGCCTGGGCTGGGGCCTGGCGGCAGCCATCGGCGCGGTGGCTGGCATGATGATGGCGCCGATCGTCTTTCTCGACCCCAACATGATGCTGGGCATCCTGCTGTACGGTTTTGCAGCGGCCCTGCTCGGCGGCATTGACAACCCCTGGGGCGCGGTGCTCGGCGGCTTCATCGTCGGGGTGCTGGAGAACCTGCTGGGTGCCTACGTGATCGGTACCGAGCTCAAGCTCAGCGTGGCCCTGGTGCTGATTGTGGGCACGCTCACCCTGAAGCCCGATGGCCTGTTTGGCAAGAAAGTGGTGACCCGCGTATGACGACTTCCGCCACCTCCGACAAACGCAAATGGTTGGCCTGGGCCGCACTGGCCGTCGTGCTGGCCGTCCTGCCGTTTTTCTTCAAGAACTTCCGTGTGTTCCAGTTCAACATGGTGATGGTGTATGCCATCGCCATCCTGGGGCTGAATATCCTCACGGGCTTCAATGGCCAGATTTCACTCGGGCACGGTGCTTTCTACGCCTTTGGCGCCTACACCGCCGCCATCCTGATGGACAAGGCTGGCATGCCTTATTGGGGCACTCTGGTGCCGGCGGGCGTGCTGTGCTTTGTGTTTGGGTTCCTGATGGGCTTTCCGGCCCTGCGGCTGGCCGGGCACTACCTGGCCTTGGCCACGTTTGCGCTGGCGCTGGCCGTGCCCCAACTGCTCAAATACAAAAAAATCGAAGGCTGGACGGGCGGCGTACAGGGCATTGTGCTGTCAAAGCCTGGGGCCCCCTTTGAATTCAGCCTGTTCGGCCAGTCTCTCAGTCCGGATCGTTGGCTGTATTTTTTCTGTCTGATCACCACGGTCATCATGTTTCTGCTGGCCTACAACCTGCTCCATGGCCGCGTGGGTCGGGCCCTCATCGCCGTGCGCGACCACCCGATCGCCGCCACGGCCATGGGTGTCAATCTGCCGGTGTTCAAGTCACTCACCTTTGGCGTGTCGGCTGCGTTCACCGGCGTCGCTGGGGCGTTGGGGGCCATCGTGGTGGCCTTTGTGTCGCCCGACAGCTTCACGGTCAACCTGTCGATCTTCCTGCTGGTGGGTGTGGTGGTCGGCGGCCTGGCCTCGGTGCCCGGGGCCTTCTTCGGCGCCGTCTTCATACAGTACATGCCGAACATCGCCGAAGAGGTGTCGAAGTCCGCGCCGGCCGCCATTTACGGCGTCCTGCTGATCGGCTTGATGTACCTGATGCCCACCGGGGTGATGGGCGGGCTGATGCAGTTGTCGGTTCGCCTGCGCAGACGCGCTACCGGATGACCTTTTTGGCCCGCCTTGTTTGGGGGTAAGCCCTAGCCCCCGGGCCTGCTGGCCTGCGGTACGGTTGCGAGGTGCCTTGATTTTTCAAAAGGAGTGCAGACAATGAAACGGAGAATTTTGCCGCTGTTGGCCGCATCAGCCGCCCTGGCAGCCAGCCTCACCGCTGGCCACACCTGGGCCCAGAAGCGCTACGACCCGGGGGCCAGTGACAAGGAAATCCTGGTCGGTCACACCAATCCTTATTCAGGGCCGGCTTCTGCCTATGGCGCTATCGGCAAGGCCATCAACGCCTATTTCGACAAGATCAATGCCGAAGGCGGCATCAACGGCCGCAAGATCAAGTTCATCAGCCTTGACGACGGCTACAACCCAGCCAAGACGGTGGAGCAGGTGCGCAAACTGGTCGAACAAGAAGAAGTTCTGCTGCTGTTCAACACGCTGGGCACGCCACCCAACTCGGCCATCCACAAGTACATGAACGACAAGAAGGTGCCGCAGCTTTTTGTGGCCACCGGTGCCACCAAGTGGGGCGACCCGAAGAACTTCCCCTGGACGATGGGCTGGCAGCCCAACTACCAGTCGGAGTCCAAAATCTATGCCCAGCATCTGCTGGAGACCAAGCCGACTGGCAAGGTCGCCATCCTGTACCAGAACGACGACTACGGCAAAGACTACCTCAAGGGCTTTGAGGACGGTCTGGCAGCTGCCGGCAAGTCGGCCATGGTCGTCGCCAAAGCCTCCTATGAGGTCACCGACCCGACCGTGGACAGCCAGATGGTGTCGCTCAAGGCATCCGGCGCCGATGTGTTCTTCAACATCACAACGCCCAAATTCGCTGCGCAGGCCATCAAGAAGGCCGCCGAGATGGGCTGGAAGCCGGTGCACTACCTGAACAGCGTCTCGACCGGCGTGGGCTCCACCCTGACGCCCGCGGGCCTGGACAACTCCGTCGGCCTGATCACCGCTGGGTACATCAAGGACCCGACCGACCCGCAGTTCCAGAAAGGCAAGGAGTATGACGATTGGCTGGCCTGGATGAAGAAGTACCATGCCAGCGCCGACCTGAAAGACAACCTCAACGTGTACGGCTACACCGTGGCCCAGACGCTGGTGCAGGTGCTCACGCAGGCCAAGGACGACCTCACCCGCGCCAACATCATGAAGCAGGCGGCCAGCCTCGACATGAACCTGCCGATGCTGCTGCCTGGCGTCAACGTCAAGACCGGCCCGGACGACTTCTATCCGATCGAGCGCGAGCAGCTGCAGCGCTTCGACGGCAAGACCTGGGTCCTGTTTGGCAAGGTGTACGGGCGCTGATCCACAGCCCTGCGTTCCTCACCTACTGAACCATAGCAGCCTTCGGGCTGCTATTTTTTTCTAGCTATCTAATCATGTTGGATATCGGAAAATATTCGATTTTTCTCACAAATTTCACTCTACATCCCACACCCCATTTTTCCAATAGAATTAATAACCAACCAGTCAGTCATTAGTATTTGTGCCTCATCTCGTCGCCCCAGCCACCAGACGCGAACGCCGCAAGGATGCCCGCCCGGCAGAGCTTCTGGGTGCAGCGCTTGGGCTGTTTGTGGAGAAGGGCTTTGCGGCCACCCGGGCCGAAGAGGTCGCCCGACGCGCGGGAGTGAGCAAGGGCACGTTGTTTCTCTACTTTCCCAGCAAAGAGGAACTCTTCAAGGCCGTGGTTCGGCAGAACATCTCTGGCAACTTCGCGCACTGGCGTGAAGCGCTGGCGGATTTCAAAGGCTCGGTCGCGGCCTGCCTGCACCTGAGCGCCCAGGGCTGGTGGGTGCACGTGGGGGCCACACAAGCCACTGGCATCATGAAGCTCATGCTGGCCGAAGGCACCAAATTTCCTGATCTTGCCAACTTTTATCGTGACGAGGTCATCGAACCGGGCAACGCGATGCTGCTGGATCTGCTGCACAAAGGGGTGCAATGTGGTGAATTCCGCTCCGACCTCAACCTGCACCATGTGATCCACAGCTTTGTGGCAGCACTGCTGTACCTCGCCAGCTGGAAACATGCCCCCCGCGCCCCCGACACCGCCGGTCTGCCCTTGCGGCCGCAAGCCTTCCTGCTGAACCATGTCGATCTGATCCTGCGTGGCATCTGCACCCGCAGCGCCGATGTGCCCCTGGCGGCACAACAGGCGCAGGCGTACATCGACACCTACCATCCCACAGATTGCCCCCACTGCCCACCGGAAAGCCTGAACCCATGAAACCTGCGATCAAATGGACCCTTGTCGCCCTCGCCGCTGCTGGCTTGGCCTTTGGCGTCGCGCGAGCCTTGCAGACCAAACAGGCGCAGCAGGCCGCTGTGCTCCAGCTGGCTGACAAGCCGGTGCAGACCGTGCTTGAGCTCGGTGCCGGTGATGTGGTCCAGGTGCAAAACCGCGAAATGTCGACCGGACTGCCGATCTCGGGTACCCTGCGCGCCGCCACCTCTGCGGTCATCAAGGCCCGCGTGGCCGGTGAGCTGCAGGGCCTGACCGTCCGTGAAGGCGATGCCGTCCGGGCCGGCCAGGTGCTGGCACAGGTGGACCCGACCGAATGGCAGTGGCGCCTGCGCCAGGCGCGTGAACAGGCCGACGCCGCCAAGGCTCAGATCGACATCGCGCAGCGCCAATACGACAACAACCGGGCCCTCGTGGACCAGGGCTTCATCTCCCGCACAGCCCTGGACACCTCGTCCATGAGTCTGGTGGCGGCTCAGGCCACTCACCGGGCCGCGCTGGCCTCGGTGGAGCTGGCCAACAAGTCTCTGGACGACACGCTGATGCGCAGCCCCATCCGCGGCCAGGTGGCGCAGCGCCTGGCGCAGCCCGGTGAGCGTGTCGGCGTGGACACCCGCGTGCTCGAAGTGGTTGACCTCAGTCGCCTGGAACTCGAAGCCACCCTGGCCGCCGCCGACTCGGTGCAGCTCAAGCCCGGTCAGGCCGCGCAGCTGCAGGTCGAAGGCCTCGCCGAACTGGTGCCGGCGCAGGTGGTGCGCATCAATCCCAGCGCTCAGGCCAGCAGCCGCAGTGTGCTGGCCTATCTGAGCGTGGCCAACAACGGCAACCTGCGCCAGGGCCTGTTCGCCCAGGGGTCGCTCGCCACTGGCCGCCAAAGCGCCCTCGTGCTGCCCCTGAGCGCAGTGCGCACCGACAAGCCCCGGCCCTATGTGCAGGTGCTCGATCAAGGCAAAGTGCGCCACATCGCGGTAGAGATGGGCGCACGCAGTGACGTCGGCGGCGATACCGTCGTCGCGGTGACCGGGCTGGCAGCGCAGACGCCGGTCCTGACGGGGTCGGTGGGGGCCGTGCGCGAAGGCACTCAGGTCCGGCAAGCCGCTGCTGCACGCTGAAACGGAGCTTCCCATGTGGTTCACCCGCGTCAGCCTGAACAACCCCGTCTTTGCCACCATGGTCATGCTGGCCCTGGTGGTGCTGGGCCTGTTTGCCTACCAAAGGCTGCAGGTCGACCAGTTCCCGGCCGTTGACTTTCCGGTGGTGGTGGTGTCCACCGACTATCCGGGTGCCAGCCCCGAGGTGGTGGAAAGCGAAGTCACCAAGAAGATCGAGGAAGGCGTCAACTCGATCGCCGGCATCAATGCCCTCACTTCGCGCAGCTACGAAGGCGTGTCGGTTGTCATCATTGAATTCCAGCTTCATGTGAATGGCCGCAAGGCGGCAGAGGATGTGCGTGAGAAGGTTGGCTCCATCCGCCCCAACCTGCGCACGGAGGTCAAGGAGCCCCGCGTGCTGCGCTTCGACCCAGCCAGCCGCTCGATCTGGAGCGTGGCGGTGTTGCCGGACCCCGCCAAAGGCAAGCTCAGCGCCGTGGAACTCACCAACTGGGCCGACCAGGTGCTCAAGAAGCGGCTCGAAAACGTGCGCGGCGTCGGCTCGGTCAGCCTGGTGGGCGCGACCAAACGCGAGATCAACGTCTACTTGAACCCGCAGGCTCTGGAGGCTTTTGGCGTCAGCGCCGACCAGGTGGCCAGCGCCATCCGCAATGAAAACCAGGATCTGCCCGTGGGCACTGTGCGTTCGCTGGCCCAGGAGCGGGTGGTGCAGATCGCCGCCCGCATGCAGCGGCCCGAGGACTTTGCCCGCATCATCGTCAAGCGCGCCACAGGCCTGGCCGGGGCCACAGGCAACGTCACGGTGGGGCAGGTGGCCCGCGTGGTGGACGGCGCCCAGGAGGCCGAGTCCCTGGCCCTGTACAACGGCGGCCGCACGCTGCTCTTGAGCGTGCAGAAGGCACAGGACGAAAACACCATCGCTGTGACCGACGGTCTGAAAAAGACCCTGGCCGAAATGCAGGCCACCCTGCCGCCCGGTGTGCGGCTGGAGCCGATTGCCGACAGCTCGCGCCCCATCCGCGTGGCGGTGGACAACGTGCGACGGACCCTGATCGAAGGTGCGGTCCTGACCGTACTGATCGTGTTCCTGTTCCTGAATTCCT
>JBDKJB010000091.1:0-6537 GCA_039796835.1 Pseudomonadota bacterium
TCACCGGCGCCCAGACCATGCGCCGTGGTCGTTTTGAGCAGGCCGACGGCGGCACCCTGTTCCTGGACGAGATCGGTGACATGCCCTTTGACCTGCAGACGCGCCTGTTGCGCGTGCTGTCCGACGGGCATTTCTATCGGGTGGGCGGGCACACCGCCATCAAGACCAATGTGCGCGTGATCGCTGCCACCCATCAGAACCTGGAGCAGCGCGTGAAGGACGGCGCTTTCCGTGAGGACCTGTTTCACCGCCTGAATGTCATCCGCCTGCGCCTGCCGCCCCTGCGCGAACGGCGCGAAGACATCCCGGCGCTGGCGCAGCATTTCATCGCCAAGAGCGCCTTGCAGCTCGGCGTGGAGCCCAAGCGCATCTCGGAGTCGGCCCTGCAGGTGCTGACGCAGTTCAGCTTCCCGGGCAATGTGCGCCAGCTGGAAAACCTGTGTCAGTGGCTGGTGGTGATGGCCCCGGCCCAGCTGATCGAGTCCAAGGACCTGCCCCCTGAGGTGCTTCAGGATCAGGGGGGGCAGGTGCCAGCGGCAGCCGCCCGGTCCACCGAACCTCTGGTACCTCCACTGTCCGCTGTGTCTGCAGCGCCGGTGCCCGCCGAGCCTGCCGCAGCAGGCACGCCAGCGCTCACGGGCTGGGTGGAGAGCACCTGGTTGCAGGGCGTGGAAGCCGAAGCGTTGACCCTGCTGGCCAACGGGCGCACCGATGTATGGGACCAACTCAGCGCCAAGTTTGAAGGCCGCCTCATCCAGGCCGCCCTGCAGCACACGCGCGGGCGGCGCATCGAGGCCGCGCAAAAGCTCGGCATTGGCCGCAACACGATCACCCGCAAGATTCAGGAGTTGGGGCTGGACGGCGATTGAAGGTCTGAAGCCTTGGGTGTGCTGAGCTTCAAATAGTCTCATTTTGAGACACTTCGCAGTGACGGGTGTTGTGTTCAAGCCGAGCGTGACACAAATGGGGGATGCACGCTGCAGGTAGACCCTTAATATTGAAGCATCTGGCCCTCGAACCGCTGCATGCTCGATCTATCACTTTTCATCCCCCGCCCTGAAAGCAGCCTGCTGTGGGCAGGGCATTACGACGCTTCCCTGGTCAGCCTGTCTGTGGCTGTGGCGGTATTTGCCTCGTATGCCTACCTGCTGGTGTCGCAGTTGCTGGCCAGTCAGCGGGCCGCCTTGAAAGCCCGCTGGGCCTGGGTGGCTGCCGGCGGCCTGGGGGAGGGGGTCGGGATCTGGGCCATGCATTTTGTCGGGATGCTGGCCTTCAGCCTGCCATGCACCACAGCCTACAGCCCGTCCATCACCTTGCTCTCGATGCTGCCGAGCATCGTGGCCTGCATGGTGGCTTTGGTGGTCATCAGCCGTCCGTCGATCACCGGTGTGCAGTGGGCGATGGTCAGCCTGCTCCTGGGCGGAGGCATCGGCAGCATGCACTACACCGGGATGGCCGCCATGCGTCTGGACGGCATGGTGCGCTATGACCTGGGGCTGTTCCTGCTGTCTGTGGCGGTGGCGGTGGCTTTGGCAGCCGTGGCCATTGGTATCAAATTTCGCCTGCAGCACAGCCGCCATGCCCACTTGGGCAATTGGGGCGTGCTGATCAGCGCGGTGTTCATGGGCCTGGCAGTGTCGGGCATGCACTACGTCGCCATGGCGGCGACTTATTTTGTTCGGTCCGACGATGTTGACCCGGTTGAGGTCGGGCTGGCCCCGACCCTGATGTCCGTGCTTGTGTTGGCGGTCACGGGTTTGATGATCCTGCTGGTGTTGGTGGCGACATTTGCCCAGCGGGCTCGGCTGGTGTCGTTGCAGCGTTCCTATCCCTTGGCCCTGCTGTTGGTAGCGGGCTGGGGCTTCAGCGCTTGGCTTAGTTCAGGCCAGTACTACGGCCGGCTGAGCGAAGAGCAGCATGCCCAGGAATTACAGATTGCCACGCAGCAGGCGAAAGACGGAGCCGCCATCATGGAGGCGGGAATGGGCATGCTCAGGGGGGCGGTGGGCCTGGTGGCGGTTGAACTGGCTGCGTCCGATCTGAGTGTTTCGTCCGTGGCGCCTGTCCTGCGGCGTCTCGTGACCAACTTGCCCCTAGACGATGCGTTTGTGGTGGATTCAGCCGGGGCATGCGTGGCCGACGCAGACGCAGGACGCCGAAGCTGCGCCAGCTTGGAACACTTCGCTCAACGAGCTTTCTTCATGAAAGCGAAAGCTGGTTCGCAGAGTCTCGAATATGCGGTGGATGGTCCGGCGGGGGGCGAGCTGGGTCTGTATGTCTCTTCACCCATCACCGTGGCAGGGCGTTTTTTGGGGGTGCTCGTGGCCAAGCGCAATCTGGATCACAAGCGCCGCTGGATACGGGACACCACTGCCTGGGTGGCCGACGAAAACGGGGTCATCGTGTTGTCCGCAGAACGTGCCCAAGAATTTCGGACCCTGCCGGACGCGAAAGTCCACCAACTGCCCGTGGCCTTGCGCGAGGCGCAGTATGGCAAGCGTCTGGGTCCCCCTCTGGATCTGTCGTCGAGGCAGGGGGGGCGTACCGGAGTCTTCCAGCTGGATGGCACAGATCAGCAGGTGTTGGTGGTGTCTGAGGCGATTCCAGAGGCGGGCACCACCGTCTATTCGTCCCGGTCGTTGAATGACCTGGACCGTCTGGGCCCCGAGCGCATCACGCTGTTTGCTCTCATCACGGCGGTCGGAGCCATGGCGATCATCTCCGTGTTCGCCGTCGCGTTGTACTGGCGGGAGTCCAGCCGCACGCGGGCGGATCTGCGCATTGCAGCGACAGCCTTCGAGTCGAACGAGCCGATGATCATCACGGATGCCGAAGGCGTGATCCTGCGGGCCAATCAGGCCTATTTCGAATGCACCGGGTATGCGATCGAGGAGGTCATCGGGCAGAATCCCAGGCGCTTCAAGTCGGACCGGCATGATGCTGCCTTTTTCCAGGCCATGTGGCAGTCATTGCTGCAGCAGGGTTTCTGGCGTGGCGAGGTGTGGGATCTGCGGAAGAACGGCGACGTTTATCTGAAGGATCTGACGATCACCGCAGTCCGAAGCCCCGAAGGCGATGCGACCCATTACGTCGGGATGCACATCGACATCACGCAACGAAAGGAAGCGGAACGCGAAATAGAAAACCTTGCGTTCTATGACCCCTTGACGAAGCTGCCCAACCGCCGCTTGCTGCGGGACCGCCTGCAGCAGGCGCTGGTCGGGTGCCGCCGCGGCAGTGACGCGGGGGCTTTGCTGTTCATCGACCTCGACAACTTCAAGGTGCTCAATGACACCCGGGGGCACGCGATGGGGGACTTGCTCCTGCAACAGGTGGGCCAACGGCTGACCGCCTGTGTCCGGCAGGATGATGTCGTCGCCCGTCTGGGGGGCGATGAATTTGTGGCCATGCTGCACGGATTGTCCAGTTCCGTGATCGAGTCCGGCAACCAGGCCAGGATGGTGGGTGAAAAAATCCTCGCGGCGCTGAATCAACCGTATTCTCTGGCGGGTGAGACGCACTACAGCACCTGCAGCATCGGGATTGCGTTGTTTCCGGACAATGCCGACACCGTCGAGGAGCTGCTCAAGCGCGCGGATGTGGCCATGTACCAGGCCAAAAACTCCGGCCGCAATGCATTGTGTTTTTTCGATCCCGACATGCAGTCGGCCATCATGGCCCAGGCAGCCGTGGAAGCCGACCTCAGGGAAGGTTTGCACAGTGGGCAGTTTGTGCTGTTCTACCAAGGCCAAGTGGACCATCGGCAGCAACTGATCGGGGCTGAGGCGCTTGTGCGCTGGCGCCATCCACGCCGTGGCATGGTCTCGCCAGCAGAATTCATTCCGCTGGCCGAAGAGACCGGGCTGATCGTACCGCTCGGCCAGTGGGTGCTGGAAAGTGCCTGCCGGCAGCTGGTGACCTGGCGGGACGACCCCAGAACGGCCGGGCTGGTGCTGTCGGTGAATGTCAGTTCCCGCCAGTTCCGCAGCCACGACTTCGTCCCCCAGGTCCTGGCGGTGCTCGATCGCACGAAGGTTGACCCCCATTTGCTCAAGTTTGAAATCACCGAGAGCCTGATGCTGAAGGATGTGCCTGAGACCATCCAGAAAATGGAGGTTCTTAAAGCCCGCGGGGTGGGGTTTTCCATTGATGATTTTGGAATGGGGTATTCGTCGCTCTCGTACCTGAGGCGTCTGCCGCTTGACCAGCTCAAGATCGACAAGTCTTATGTGCAGGACGTTTTCAATGACGTGAATGACGCGGCTATCGTGCGCACGATCGTCGCATTGGCGCGCAGCTTGGGCCTGGAAGTGGTGGCCGAAGGGGTGGAGACAGACGACCAGCGAGATTTTCTGGCCGCCAATGGCTGCAACATCTATCAAGGGTATTTGTTTAGCCGCCCTGGGCCGGCCGAAGATCTTCTGCGCAACGTCAAGGCCGTGTCCGCCAAGTCAGAGGCCGACCTCCTCGTGTGACACCTGGCCTGGCCGCGCTGCCTGGGCGACTCATTCAGAGGCCGGTTTCGCCGACCTCAGGGTGTTCTGAACTGTCATCGATGCGCTTCATGTTTTCGAGCATCTTCAGCAGGTAGTGCAGGGTGTGCGTGGTGTCATTCACGGAAAACCCTTCCAGCGCCTGCTCGTAATAGTCTTGGATCTTCGGTTGCGCCTGATGGATCCACACCTGACGCCCGATGTCCGTCATGGTGATCAGGCGGGAGCGCCGGTCGCGGCCGTCCGGCAGGCTGCGCACCCGGCCGTCACGCTCCATGCGACCAAGCACCCCTGACAGGTTTTGCCGGCTCACCATCAGGTAGCGAGCCAGATCACCCACGCTCATGCCGCCTTCAGCCTGCGGGCGCGACAGCGCACCGAGCACGGCCCATTGCTGGGTGGTCAGGCCTTCTGCTTCAACTGCGCGAGAGCCGGTTTTGTGCAACATATTGGCACATTGATACAACCTGAAAAACAGGCGGTTGGCCAGCTCCTTCTTTGTGATTTCGGTGTTTTGATAGGAATTTTCCATGATGTCCTGGAGCTAAGTTGCTTGCTGCGACCGAGAAGTCAAGGTAATATACGTCAATATATTGATGTATATGTCAATCCTGTGCCATCCACATCGTCGGCAGAAGACGTCAGGCAACAGGATAGCAACCCCAAGACCCCAGGAGGCCAGAATGCAGATGTTCCAGGACAAGACCGTGATCGTGACCGGCGGCGGTGGCGGCATCGGCGGCGCGACTTGTCGCAGATTTGCCGCTGGCGGCGCAAAAGTGGCTGTGTTCGACATGAACGAGGAGGCCGCACAGCGTGTGGCGCAAGGCATTGCGGATGGGGGCGGTGTGGCCCATGCCTTCCGGTGCGACATCACCGATCGCGCCAGTGTGGATGCGGCGGTTGCCGCTACGGAGGCGACTTTGGGCCCGGTCGCTGTGTTGGTCAACAACGCCGGTTGGGATGTCTTCAAGCCTTTCACCAAGACTGTGCCAGCCGAATGGGACAAGCTGATTGCCATCAACCTCACCGGTGCTCTGCACATGCACCATGCGGTGCTGCCGGGGATGGTGGAGCGTGGGCATGGCCGCATCGTGAACGTGGCATCGGACGCAGCCCGAGGCGGGTCCTCAGGGGAAGCAGTGTATGCAGCCTGCAAGGGCGGCCTGGTGGCGCTGTCCAAGACCCTGGCTCGCGAGCACGCCCGTCACGGAATCACCGTCAACGTGGTGTGCCCGGGGCCGACCGACACCGCTCTGCTGGCAGGTGTTGCCGAAGGGGCACGGGACCCGGCCAAACTGATCCAGGCCTTCAAGAGCGCCATCCCCTTGGGGCGCCTGGGCCAGCCCGACGATCTGGCTGGCGCCATCTGCTTCTTCGGCAGCGATGACGCGGCATTCATCACTGGTCAGGTCATCAGCGTGTCTGGTGGCCTGACCATGCATGGCTGACCAGGAGACAGGCATGACGTTTGAAGACATCCTCTATGAAGTGCGCAACGGCGTGGCATGGATCACCATCAATCGCCCGGAAAAGATGAACGCGTTCCGCGGCCAGACCTGCGACGAACTCATCAGGGCGCTGAACAAGGCTGGTTACGACCGCAGCGTGGGCGCCATTGTGCTGGCCGGTGCCGGCGACCGCGCGTTCTGCACCGGCGGCGACCAGTCCGCGCACAATGGCAACTACGACGGGCGAGGCACGATCGGCCTGCCGATGGAAGAACTGCACACCGCCATCCGTGACGTGCCCAAGCCGGTGATCGCCCGCGTCCAGGGCTTTGCCATCGGTGGCGGCAATGTGCTGTGCACGATCTGCGACCTGACCATCTGTTCCGACAAGGCCATCTTCGGCCAGGTCGGCCCCAAGATGGGGTCGGTCGATCCTGGCTATGGCACTGCCTTTCTGGCCCGTGTGGTGGGAGAAAAGAAGGCCCGCGAGATGTGGTACCTGAACAAGCGCTACAGCGGCCCGGAGGCCGTGGCCATGGGTTTGGCCAATCTCTGTGTGCCGTCTGAAAAGCTCGATGAAACCGTGCAGGAAT
>JBDKJB010000092.1:0-6521 GCA_039796835.1 Pseudomonadota bacterium
ACCCAAATGAGCTTGACGCCCTGGGCGTCAAAGCCGCGCAGCACCGCAAACAGCTGCTGCGCCGTGGCGGCAGCGTCGTCAGGCATGCGGCGGCGGATGATGCGCTCAGACCGGCTCTTGAGGATCGCCCGCGACCAGACGGCGATGGACGCGTCAATGTCGGCACCCAGCACATCCAGCGCCGCCTGCAATGCCCGTGCATCCATGAGCCGGACCTTGGCATGGGGGGCATAGTGCGCTTCAAGCGTGCCTGAGGCCTTTGGTGCGGCCTGATGTCCCACCACCTGCCCTTGACCCGGCCGCACAGGGCTGCCACACACCGCGCGCACCTCAGCTTCGGAGATCTGCCCGGGGCGCAGCACCACCGGGGTGCCTCGTGTGCAGTCCACGATGGTGGATTCGATGCCCACTTGACACGGCCCACCGTCGAGGATCGGCAGCTCATCACCAAACTCGCTATGCACATGGAGTGCGGTGGTCGGGCTGACGCGGCCAAACCGGTTGGCACTGGGTGCGGCCAGACCCAGCACAGGCTGGGGCAACGCAAGCAGCTGCAGCAACAGCGCCTGCGCCACCGGATGCGAAGGGCAGCGCAGCCCAATCGAAGGTTGCCCGCCCGCCGCCGCAGTGGCCACACCCTCACGACGAGGCAGGATGAGGGTCAGCGGCCCGGGCCAAAAACGATCGATGAGCGGCTGCGCAAACTCAGGCACTGCGGCGGCATAGTGCGGCACCTGCGCGGCGCTGTGCACATGCACGATCAACGGATGGTCCGCAGGCCGGCCTTTAAGCGCAAAAATCTGTGCCACAGCGTCGGCATCGTCTGCATTGGCCGCCAAACCGTACACGGTCTCGGTTGGCAGGCCAACAAGCTCTTTTTTCGACAAAACATGAGCGCAATTAGCTATTGAATTAATAGCATTTCCAGGCAAAATCATGTCAATTCCAGTTTGCCAACGGGGCCAAGCCAAGGATACGGCAGGCTTTCAAGGCCGTGGCCCGTGCCTGGGCGACCGTGGGCGCGGTGATGTTGACATGGCCCATCTTGCGGCCAGGGCGGGCCTCGGTCTTGCCATACAGGTGCAGATGCGTGCCGGGCAGGGCCAGGAGCTTGGCCCAAGGCGGCACGCCCCCCGCGGGCCACACATCGCCCAGCAGGTTGAGCATGATGGCTGCGCTGTGCTGGCGAGGTTGCGGCAGAGGTAGGCCGGCCATGGCACGGGCTTGCAGCTCAAACTGCGACACGTCACAGGCGTCCATGCTGTAGTGGCCGCTGTTGTGCGGACGCGGGGCCATCTCGTTGACCACGAAGCGGCCCAACGCCCGGGCGTCACTGCTGCCCGCACGCAGGATGAAGAACTCGACGCACAGCACACCTACATAGTCCAGCTTGCGGGCCAGTTGGGTCGCGGCCTGCACGGCCTGGGCAGCGACGCCAGCCGGCACGGCGCGGCTGTGCACCTCGGTCACCGCCAGAATGCCGTCGCGGTGCACATTGCGCTGCACTGGCAGGTGCACGGTCTTGCCGTCTTGTCCACGCGCCACGATGACCGAGCATTCATGGTCCAGGGGCAGGCGTTTTTCCAGCACACAAGGCACCCGTCCAAAGCGTTCCCACGCGGCTTGCAATTCAGCCACGTCATGCACCATGGCCTGACCCTTGCCGTCATAGCCCAGGCGCGCGGTTTTGAGGATGCCTGGGAGCAAAGCAGGCCGCAGGCTTTGCTCATGGACCACCCGTGCCAGATCGGTGGCGCTCGCCACAGCGGCGTAGGGCGCACAGGCGATGCCACTGGCCGCAATGGTGGCTTTTTCAAGCGCACGGTCTTGCGCCACACGCACCGCCGCCGCGCCAGGAGCCACCGGAAGCAGCCTGGACAATGTTTCCAGGGCGTGCGCCGGCACGTTTTCAAATTCGGTCGTCACAGCATGCGCCGCGCGGGCCAGCGCCTGCAAGCCCTTGGCATCGTTGTAGGCCGTCGGGATGTGGTGGTGGCTCACACGGCCGGCCGGGCTGTGGGTGTCCGGGTCCAGCACAGCTGTCTCATACCCCAGGGCCTGCGCCGCATGCACAAACATGCGGCCCAACTGACCACCACCCATCACGCCAAGCGTGGCAGGCCGACCGTTGACCAGGCTGCCCGGCTGCAAGACTTGTGGCGTCGAACGGCTCATGGCGGCGGTGGCAATGTCATACCACGCGCGGCATCAGTCTGGGCAGTGCGATAGGCTTCAAGCCTGACACGCAGGGCGGCATCCTCATTGGCCAGCAGCGCCACCGCAAACAGGGCCGCATTGGCGGCGCCCGCATCACCAATGGCGAATGTGGCCACCGGGACGCCCTTGGGCATCTGCACGATGGAGTGCAGCGAATCGACGCCTTGCAGGTGGCGGCTGGCCACGGGCACGCCGAGCACTGGCACCGGGGTCTTGGCCGCCAGCATGCCCGGCAGGTGGGCCGCGCCGCCCGCACCAGCAATGATGGCCTTCAAGCCGCGCCCGGCTGCCCCCTCGGCGTAGGCAAACATGTCGTCCGGCATGCGGTGCGCCGAGACAACCCGCGCCTCATGCGGCACGCCGAAGTGTTGGAGAATCTGCACTGCGTGCTGCATGGTGGCCCAGTCTGAACTGGAACCCATCACCACGCCAACCAGCGTGCCCGGCGTATTGCTTGGCGCGTTCATCGCGCAATTTTACGGTTCAGTCCACACAGCCCCATGATCAACGTCACCATCGAGAATTTTGAAACCGAAGTCGTCCAGGCGTCCCTTGAATTGCCCGTCCTGGTCGATTTCTGGGCTCCGTGGTGTGGTCCGTGCAAGGTCATCGGCCCGTTGCTGGAGAAGCTCGAGGCAGACTACGCCGGACGCTTCAAACTGGTGAAGATCGATTCTGACCAGGAGCAGGAGCTGTCGCAGGCCTTTGGCATCCGCTCCATCCCGACCTGCGTGATGCTCAAGGACGGCAAACCGGTGGACGGCTTCATGGGCGCGCTGCCCGAGGGGCAGATCAAGGCGTTTTTGGACAAGCATGTGCCTGAGGCGGTTCTGGAGGCCGAGGTCACCGCCGAAGCCGTGGGTGACGCCCCGGCCGAAGACGACCCGGCTGCGCGGCAGGAGGCCCTGCACCAAGCGGTGCTCAAAGCGCCCGAGGACGACAACGCCCGTTTTGACTACATCAAGTTCCTCTTGCAGACCGACCAGGTGGCTGAAGCCAAGGCCGCCTTTGCCCCTGCTGCTGCCAAGGCCCCGGCCGTGCGCCGCCTGGAGGCTGTGCAGCACTGGCTGGCCGCCATCGACGTTCTGAGCGCATGCGGATCACTGGCGAATGCCAATGCCCAGCTGGATGCCCGGATTGCCACCAACAAGCGCGACTTTGAAGCCCGCCACCAGCGGGCGCAGATTCTGATGGCCACACTGAACTGGACCGCCGCGATGGACCAGCTGCTCGACATCCTGATGCGTGACAAGAGCTGGAACAACGACCTGGCACGCAAGACCTACATCAGCATCCTGGAGATCATCGAACCCCCGAAGGTCAAGGTGGCCGATGGCCAGATTCCGCCCGCCGACCCGGTGGTGGCCACCTACCGGCGCAGGCTGTCCAGCGTCGTCTTGAGCTAGGCGATTTTTAAACTGTGCGACTGTTTTCCGACAATCCATCAGCATAGTCAGCTACTATTTTTGTAGCAACCGCTGCAAAGCTTCCTGGTACTTCGCAGCAGTGTTGGCGATCACGTCGGCGGGCAGCGGCGGTGCAGGCGGCGTTTTGGCCCAGGGTTGGCCATTGATGCGCACAGACTCCAGCCAGTCACGCACGAACTGCTTGTCGTAGCTGGGCGGGTTGTCGCCACGCGCAAAAGCATCGGCATAACCCTCCTGCGGCCAGAAGCGCGATGAGTCGGGCGTGAGCACCTCGTCCATCAGCGTGAGGGTGCCCTCACCCCCTGTGCTCATGTCCAGGCCAAACTCAAATTTGGTGTCGGCAATGATGATGCCCTTGGTCAGTGCATGCTCACTCGCCGCCAGATACAGGCGAATGCTGATGTCTCGGATGCGGGTGGCCAGATCCAGACCGATCATCTCCACGGTTTTCTCAAACGTGATGTTCTCATCATGCTCGCCCACGGCAGCCTTGGCGGCCGGGGTGTAGATCGGCACCGGCAGCTTGGACGCGTTCTTCAGACCCGGGGGCAAGGTCACCCCACAGACTGCACCGCCCTCCTGGTACTCCTTCCATCCGCTGCCGGCCAGGTAACCACGCACCACCGCTTCGACGGGCAGGGGTGTCAGGCGCTTGACCAGCATGCTGCGTCCGGTCACCTGGGCCACCTCGTCCGCTGCGACCACGGACTCGGGCACCTCACCCGTCAGGTGGATCGGACAGATGTTCCGGCCCCGGGGGCCCAACAGGTCAAACCAGTACAGGGCCATCTGGGTGAGCAGTGCGCCCTTGCCCGGGATGGGCTCGCCCATGACCACATCAAAGGCAGACAAACGGTCGCTGGCCACCATCAGGATGCGGTCCGCCCCGACCGCGTAGTTGTCACGCACCTTGCCGCGCGCCAGCAGGGGCAGGGAGTGCAGTCGGGAAGTGTGCAGGGCGGCAGCAGTCATCGGAACGGTACAAGAAAAAAGGCCTGCTGAATTCCAGCAGGCCCAATTATCGGCGCCAACCCTGTACGGCCAACGCGATCAGTGCACCACCTGTGCCAAAGCACCCTGAGCGTACTTCTGCGCCATCAGCGTCAAGCCCTGGCCCTGGATCTTGCTCCCCTGGCCTTCACAGCCGAATTCGAGGTAGCGCTGCTTGCAAATCGCCTTGGCGGCTTCACGGGCGGGCTTCATCCACTCGCGCATGTCGAACTTGTCGGGGTTCTCGGCCTGGAACTTGCGCACCGCGCCGGTCATGGCCATGCGGATGTCGGTGTCGATGTTGATCTTGCGAACGCCGTGCTTGATGGCTTCCTGAATTTCAGCCACCGGGACGCCGTAAGTCTGCTTCATCTTGCCGCCAAACTGGTTGATGATGGCCAGCAGGTCCTGCGGCACGCTGCTCGATCCATGCATCACCAGGTGGGTGTTGGGGATGCGCTGGTGGATTTCCTTCACGCGGCTGATGGCCAGAATGTCCCCCGTGGGCGGGCGGCTGAACTTGTAAGCCCCGTGACTGGTGCCGATGGCGATGGCCAGCGCATCCAGCTGCGTGGCCTTGACGAACTGTGCGGCTTCTTCGGGGTCGGTCAGCATCTGGCTGTGGTCGAGCTTGCCTTCGGCGCCAATGCCGTCTTCCTCGCCTGCGTCACCGGTCTCCAGATTGCCCAGGCAGCCCAGTTCGCCTTCGACCGTCACACCCACCCGGTGCGCCATGTCCACCACCTTGCGCGTCACATCAACGTTGTAGGCGAAATCGGCGGGGGTCTTGCCGTCTTCCTTGAGCGAACCGTCCATCATCACCGAGCCGAAGCCCAGGGCAATGGCGCCTTCGCACACCTTGGGGCTGGTGCCGTGATCCTGGTGCATCACCAGGGGGATGTTCGGGTAGGCCTCGGTGGCCGCCTGAATCAGGTGCTTGATGAAGCTCTCGCCCGCGTACTTGCGCGCGCCGGCACTGGCCTGCAGGATGACGGGGGCACCCACCTCATCGGCCGCCGCCATCACGGCCTGCACCTGCTCGAGATTGTTGACGTTGAAAGCCGGAATGCCATAAGCGTTGGCCGCCGCATGATCGAGCAGTTCACGCATTGAGACGAGTGCCATGATGAGATCCCCAGGAGTTGAACAGCACAGCCAAGCAGCTTCCATTCGACAGGTAACCGCTTGGTAACTCGGGAGATTCTAGTGTTTGGGCATCCTGTACTTTTTCACATTCACGCGTCACAAGCCCACGCGGTCTCCGCCAGAACCGGGGCCTGACAACGACGACTGAACTGCTTACACAAGGTCAGTCGGATTTTTTGACACGTCGCCGCGCCACCCTCGACAGAGCCAGCAGCCCGAGACCGAAAAGCGCCATGCTGCCAGGCTCAGGGATCTCCGTCGTCGGCCGATGGAAGTTGTAACCGCCAATGGCCAATTCCTCAAAACCAGCTTCGTAGTTGTCCCGCATGCTGATCTGGACCTTGAACACATCACTGTTGGAATAGCTGCCAGACCAGATGTCGAGCCCTTGGAACAGGGCGTAATAGTCCGGCTTGCCCTGCCCGTTCGCATCCCATTCATAGGTGGTCCCCGACGTGGTGGGGAACGGAATACTGCAAGGCGGGGCGAACGGGGCCAAAGGACCGATGATCACTTCACCACACGACAGTACATAGTTGGAAGCCACGTAAGAACCCCCGCCGACACTGTCAAATGCAAACTGCGTGCTGCCGACCGTGACAAGTGCACTGATTCGAAGGTTGGGACCCTGTGTGTTTTCATTGTGGTCAAACACAAACAGAGGCTGCAGGCTGTTGGCGACCGACGTCAAGGAATTGAGGTAACTGCGCATGCCCCCCACCGTGCCGCCGGCCCAGGTGT
>JBDKJB010000093.1:0-6518 GCA_039796835.1 Pseudomonadota bacterium
TGGGGTTCTGGTTGCCAGCGCCAGGCAGTTTGGGCAGGGGCACGCTGTTGTTGTTGCCACCCACGGTGTAACCACGCCCTTGTGAGCTGTGCGCCTTGCCCGGCACGTTGTACAGGCGCAGGAAATGCTGCGTCTGGCTTTCACTGCCCACCGCTGCCACGACGCGCTCGTAATGGTTGATAGAAGTGGCCGGTGGAATGGCGTCTTCGGCCAGGCCGGTATACGTGAGGATCTTGCGGTTCAGGGCGCGGGCTTTGGACAGGTCGGCCGTGTCGGTGTTGATGTGATCGAACAGGGGCTGCAAGGCCAGGCCCCGGGCAAACGTGTCGGCCAGTGCAGCCACATCCACCTCGCGCCACTTGTCGCGCTCCTGGACACCTGGATTGACCCAGTACGCGCCCGGACTCACCGCCTGCGAGGGTGCGTAGCGGATGTCTTGCCGATACAGTGCCAGCGCCTCCGCCCCGCCCACGCGGCTGATCAGGCTGCCCCAGTCGGACCCGCGCGGAAAGCTCCACCACAGCTGCTGGCCGGTGGCCGTCTTGCCCAGGGCTTTGCCCATGCGGGTGCTGGCGGGCTCGTTGGTGTCATGGCTGCCATCGGTGGTGATGCCGTACCAGACCTTGTTGATGACACGCGCTTCGGCCAGGCTGACGCAGCTCTTCGCATCGGGGTTGGTGCCCGTCACCCCACTGCCGACAACACCCGCGCACAGGGCAGAGGCATCCTTGGCCGGATCGTAGTTGCAGGCATAAGGGTCGAGCAGAAAGCCCAGCTTTTCCTTGTCGCAGGCGGCCACCGCGCGCTTGTTGACATCCGTCACCTTCTGCTTGAAGTTGCTTGCGGCAAAAGCTGGATCGGCAGGCGTGAAACCCAGCTCCTGCTTCATCACGGCGGTGGCGTAAAAACTGTTGAGTGCGAACTTGCTCGTGCTGATGGCCGGGGCGGCGATCAGGAAGCCGTCGTACTCTTCGGGGTACTGTTGCGCCATCTTCCAGCCCTGGCGCCCGCCGGTGGAATGGCCGTCGAAGTAGGCAAACTTGTGCGGTTTGCCGTAATACAGCCGGGTCAAGGCCCGCGTTTTCAGGGCTTGCTCGTGGAGGCTGCGGGACGAGAAATCCTTGATCAGTGTGGTGTTCAGCTTGCCATCGGGCAAGAACTGGTACGACCCGTTCTGTGACCAGCGCTGCCCCGCGTCCGTGGTGCCAGACACAAAGCCCATGCCTGCAATGATGGGGGCCGGGAATTTGCTGCCGACGGCTTTGTCCAAGGTCGCTCCGAAACTGTCCGCGTAAACGTGATTGCCACCCACCGCGCCGCCTCCGCCATAGTTGCGGATGCGCTCGTTCCAGTTGGCATGCGAAGGCAGCCATACCTCGATGCCGATGCCTGCCGAAGTGGAGCGCGCGTCGGCCGGCCCCGGGTTGCCAGGCCCAACGAGGAGCTTGACCATGCAAAGGTCTGCCGACAAGGTGACGGGCGCATTTGAGTCGGACACAAACACCTTGTCTCCCTTGGTATAGGCCTTGACCGCCACGACGGAAGTGAGTGCATCGGGCCTGAAAGCGGCTTTCAGCCCGTCATCGCAGGCCAGGGGGGGCGCTGGCTGGGGCGTGGTGCAGGCCGCCAGCGTCAGAGTCAACAGGACGGCGCTCCCGGTCACACAGCGATTCAACAAGGGATGCATGGGTGTCTCCAAAAACGGGGGGTGAATGCAGTTTAAGCCGATGTGCTCCAGGCGCAGCCCATCATCTCAAAAACAGAACAATCCTTCCTGGAACACCGGTCTTTGAAATCCCCGCTTTGGTGGGTACATTGTTCAAGCTTCGCAGATGGAGATGGAGGTAGAGATGGATATGAAAGCAGTGACCCGCATTCACAGCAACCCCCGCAGCCATTGGGTAGGGGATGGTTTCCCGGTTCGTTCCTTGTTTGACTACCAGGGCCTGGGCAGGGAACTGAGCCCGTTTCTGCTGCTGGACTACGCCGCTCCGGTCGAGTTCGCGCCGACAGCGCGCCCCCGGGGTGTGGGCCCGCACCCGCATCGGGGGTTTGAGACGGTGACCATCGTCTATGAGGGCGAGGTGGCGCATCGGGATTCCACGGGGCAGAGTGGGGTGATTGGCCCGGGCGATGTGCAGTGGATGACGGCGGGATCGGGCATCCTGCATGAGGAATTTCATTCCGAGGCGTTCACTCGCCAGGGTGGGCGCATGCACATGGTGCAGCTGTGGGTGAACCTGCCCGCCCGGGACAAGATGACGGCTCCGGGTTATCAGGCGATCCTCAGCGCAGACATCCCGGTGGTTCCCCTCCCGGGAGGAGCGGGTTCCGTCCGGGTGATCGCCGGGCAATATGGCGCCGTGCAGGGCGCTGCCCGCACGTTTTCACCCTTGCAGGTGCTGGATGTTTCGGTGCAGGCGGGTCAGGCTGTCGAACTGCCGGCTCCCGAAGGCTGGAACACCGCCCTCGTGGTCTTGGGTGGCAGCGCCTCCATCCCGGGCGGACAGGGCATGCAAGAGGGGGACATGGCGTTATGGTCCCGCGAAGGCAGCGGCCTGACGCTGCATGCGCAAACCGAGACCCGAGCGCTGCTGCTGGCCGGTCAGCCGCTGAACGAAACCATCGTCGGCCACGGGCCGTTCGTGATGAACACCATGGCGGAAATCCGTCAGGCCATCCTCGATTTCAACAGCGGCAAGTTCGGGCATTTGACAGACAATCACCGGGCATCACCTTGACAAGGAGGGCCCTGATGATCGGTTACACCACCGTCGGCACCAATGACCTGCCGCGCGCCACGGCTTTTTATGACGCCCTGTTTGCCAGTGTCGGATTCAAGCCTCTGGGCAGCTTTGGCAGCCGCGGTGCGGCCTGGGGACTGGGTTGGGACAAACCTTGTTTCGCCGTGATGACGCCGTTTGACGGTCAGGCCGCCACGGTGGGCAACGGCACCATGGTGGCGCTGGTGTTCCGCGACAAGGCCCAGGTCGACACGATGCACGCCAAAGCCCTCGAACTCGGCAGCAAAGACGAAGGGGCGCCTGGTGACCGGGGGGGTGGCTTCTATGGCGGCTACTTCCGCGACATGGACGGCAACAAGCTCTGCGCCTTCTGCATGGGCAAGGCCTGACCGGCGGGGCCGCTGTGTACCTGCCCCGGCAATTTGACAGCCAGGACCCCGAGATGGCTGTGCGCATCATGCGCAAGCACCCCTTTGCGTCCTTGATTTCCAACGACGACGACGGCTTTCCGTTTGTCACCCACTTGCCTTTGCATTGGCAGGAGTTGCTCTCAAATCAAGAGCTGAATAATGAATTGGAACAACGGGAAAATTCCGATTTTTCTCAAAGTTTTTTGCTGGGGCACGTCGCCAAGCCCAACCCGCACTGGCGTTACCTGCAGGCGCGCCCTCGGGCACTGGTGACGTTTCTGGGCCCGCAGGCCTATCTGTCGCCCCAGGTCTATCCGGATCTGGCCCGCGTGCCAACCTGGAACTACGTCGCCGTGCATGCCCAGGTGGAGGCTACGCTGATCGAAGACCCCCTGGGCAAGGACCGCCTGCTGAAGAAATTGATCGGTGACCACGAACCCGCCTATGCGCAGCAGTGGATGGACCTGGGCACCGAGTTCCAGCACAAGATGCTGGCGGGCATAGTGGCCTTTGAGCTGCGCATCGTGACCGTCGAATGCAAGCTCAAGATCAACCAGCACCGCCCCGAAGCCCACGCCCGCATGCTGCAAATGTATGAAGCCGGCAACGAGCAAGAGCGTGCCTTGGCCGGATGGATGCGCGATCTGGGCTTGCGATGAGCGGCGCAGAGGACGACCTGCGTTTCATGCAGCTGGCGCTGGATCAGGCGCAAGTCGCTCGGGCCGCGGGTGAGGTGCCGGTGGGCGCCGTCGTGGTGAAGGGCGGCCAGGTCATCGCCGCCGGCCACAACAGCCCGGTGACAGGGCATGATCCCACCGCCCACGCGGAGATCGCAGCCTTGCGCGTCGCTGCGCAACGTCTGGGCAACTACCGCCTGGACGGCTGCACGCTCTACGTGACCTTAGAACCCTGCGCCATGTGTGCAGGCGCCATGCTGCACGCCCGGTTGGCCCGTGTGGTCTTTGGTGCCGCAGACCCCAAGACCGGCGCTGCCGGCTCGGTCGTCGATCTATTTGCCCAGTTGCAACTCAACCACCAGACTGAAGTGTCCGGCGGTGTGCTGGCCGACGCCTGTGGCTCGCTGCTGCAGGGCTTCTTCCAGTCACGCCGCAGCCATCAGAAAAGCGAGGCCCGCATGAACCACCCTTTGCGCGACGATGCGCTGCGCACACCAGACTCGGCCTTCGCCGGTCTGCCTGGCTACCCCTGGGCACCGCACTACCTGAGTGACTTGCCTGCGCTCGGTGGCTTGCGCCTGCACTACCTGGATGAAGGCCCGCGTGACGCGCCCATCACCTGGCTGTGCTTGCACGGCAACCCGAGCTGGAGCTACATCTATCGCAAGATGATTCCGGTTTTTCTGCAAAGCGGGGGCAGGGTGGTGGCACCTGATCTGATCGGCTTTGGAAAGAGTGACAAACCCAAGAAAGATGCGGCGCACAGCTTCACGTGGCATCGGCAGGTGCTGCTCGAGTTGGTGGAACGCCTGGACCTGCGAAACATCGCGCTGGTGGTGCAGGATTGGGGCGGACTGCTGGGTCTGACCCTGCCGATGGCCGCGCCCAAGCGCTACCAACACCTTCTGGTGATGAACACCACATTGGCCGCGGGCGACGCTCCGCTGTCCCCCGGCTTCATCGCCTGGCGCGACATGTGCGCCAAAAACCCTGCCTTCGACATTGCGCGGCTCTTTGCTCGTGGCAATCCGCAGATGTCCGCCGAAGAATGCGCGGCTTACATGGCACCTTATCCGGATGCGGGTCATCGCGCCGCCACGCGGGCCTTTCCGCCGATGGTGCCGGAGTTCACGGGTTCAGACGGAGCGGCTGTGTCGCGTGAGGCCCGAAGCTTCTGGCAGACACAGTGGCAGGGCGCCAGCCTGATGGCCGTCGGCATGCAGGATCCGGTGCTCGGCCTGCCGGTGATGGAGGCCTTGCGCGCCAGCATCCGCCACTGCCCGCCGCCGATGCACATTGCAGAAGGAGGGCATTTTGTGCAGGAGCACGGGCAGGCCATTGCCGAAGCAGCCGTCCGGGCATTTGGCGCGGCCTGACAATCCCCCCATGACCGGCAAACACCTCTATATCTACTCCCCTTCCGGCGCTGTCCGAGACAAGGCTGCCTTCCGGCGCGGCGTGGCGTTCCTGAAAGCCCGTGGATACGATGTCGAGTTGGATGAAGCGGCCCTGTCCAGCCACCAGCGTTTTGCCGGCACCGACGAGATCCGACTCGCCGCCATCGGCCGTGCCGCAGCCAGCGGCGCTGACGCCGCGCTCATCTCGCGGGGTGGCTACGGCATCACCCGCATCCTGCCGGACATCCCCTACACGACGCTGAGCCGGGCGATTCAGCGCGGCACGCAATTCGTCGGCATCAGCGATTTCACGGCGCTGCAGCTGGCATTGATGGCCAAGTCTGGCGCAGGCTCGGCTCCCGTGACCTGGGCGGGTCCAGCCCTGTGCGAAGGTTTTGGCGCCACCCCGGCCGCCGGGTCGGCCCGCCAGGACACCGAAGGCCATGGTGAAGCGCCTGGCGCAGCGGTCGATGACATCATGCTGGCGTGTTTTGAAGACATGATGCTGGGGCAGGGTGAGGGTTGCGGTTGGCGGCAGGAAGCCGCCACAGCCGTGAAGTCAGAACGCATCATCCGTCACGCCACCCTGTGGGGCGGCAATCTCACCATGCTGTGCAGCCTGGTCGGCACGCCCTTCATGCCGCAGGTGTCGGGGGGCATCCTGTTTCTGGAAGACGTGGCCGAGCACCCGTACCGGATCGAGCGGATGCTCTCGCAACTGCTCCACGCCGGCATCCTGCAGCGGCAAAAAGCGGTGCTCCTCGGGCAGTTCACCGAATACAAGCTCACGCCGCATGACCGTGGCTACGCGTTCAAGTCCATTGTGACCTGGTTGCAAAGCCGCCTTCCGCGGGTAGCCGTGGTCACCGGGTTGCCTTTCGGCCATGTGCCCACCAAGGTGCTCTTGCCAACCGGTGCGCGTTGCGACTTGTTGTTGCAGGGCAGGGATGCACTGCTAGCGTGGGGGCATCTGCGCTGAACCGCAGGACATCAGTGTATGTTTTCACGCACACGGGGGATTTTCGGTGCCGGTGAAAGCCCGATTTTCGGGAGTCTTGCGCTTAAACTGCGCGGCTGAGTTGGAATCAAGTTTTGATGGCAGCCGCGAATGAGCAAACAATCCACTGAACTGATCACCGTCGTGTTCGCGGACCTCATGGGCAGCACTGGCCTGTTTGAGTCGACGGGCAATGCACGTGCGGCACGGGCTGTCACTCGGCTGACAGACTGGATCGGTTCCGTATTTGTCGAGCACTCAGGGCGCGTTGTCAAGACCTTGGGAGATGGCGT
>JBDKJB010000094.1:0-6503 GCA_039796835.1 Pseudomonadota bacterium
TCTAGTTTTGCCAACGCTGGAGTCATGGCTCCGGGTTATGTGACTCCATGGGCTGCCCCCGGCATGCCTTGGAAGGTGGCAAAACATCTGGTGCAACGGCATGCACCTGTCACCTTGGGGATGCATGCGCTGGGGCGAGACCTTCCTTGGGTCGCCCGATGGTTGCTGGCCTGCAATGCCAAGAGCTATGCGCTCAATCGCACCCGAATGCAAGCTCTGGCGCGGTACAGCCGGGAGCGGATGCGTCACGTGGCGACGATTGCCGGCTTGGAATTTGAACGATCCCAAGGCTATCTGGTGTTGCTGCGTTCTGCAGCAGACCGCAAGATGATGCAAGCCAGTCTGCAGGTACTGCGGAATGAAGGCATCGCTTTCGCGGAGCTTGATGAGACTGCAACCCGCCTGGTGGAACCGGCCCTCAATCCCGACACGCGCTTTCACGGGGCAATCCATCTGCCTGACGACGAGGTGGGCAACTGCCGCCAATTCGCGCTGCTCCTCAAAAGTGCTGCCATGGCCCGAGGGACTCGCTTTGAATTCAACACCGAAGTGGACAAACTGCGAGCCGTTCCCCAAGGGTTAGAGCTTCAAGTCAGAAGCCATTCCACAGCGCGCTTCTTTGACGCTTGCGTGATCTGCGCCGGCGCCGAGGCCTCCCGCCTCTTGCAGCCGATTGGCGTCACAGTGCCTCTGGCCCCCATCTACGGCTATTCGGTCAGTGCGCATGTCAAGGAACCGCTCAATGCACCACGCAGCGGTGTGATGGATGAGCGCTACAAGATCGCCATTTCTCGCCTCGGACAACGGGTGCGGGTCGCCGGTAGCGCAGAACTGGGAGGGCGCGCTGGCCTTATGAAGCCAGCTGCGCTGCAGACCCTGTACAAAGTGTTACAGGACTGGTTTCCGGGCGCTGCCGTGATGTCGAGCGGTGTTCAACAATGGAAGGGGGCTCGTCCCATGTTGCCGGATGGCCCACCTGTGCTGGGAGCCTGCCGCGTTCCCGGTGTCTGGCTGAACCTGGGCCATGGATCCAGTGGTTGGGCCCTGTCGTGCGGTTCTGCGCGCGTGCTTGCAGACACCATTGCAGGGCGCCCCACTGCGGTCGATCTGACTGGTTTTTCTGTAGAGCGCTTCAAGTAGCGTTCGGTTGGCACGACGATGACCAGCGCCCTCTGTACCGTTCAGGTGCTGAAAGCGTCGAGACAGGGGCACCGCTGGCCGTTGCATGATGTCGCCGCCACCCGGGCGCGTGAGTTCCAGCTTGCACCACACATTCCACTCATGCAGCGGGCAGGCTTGTCTGTAGCGCAGTTGGCGATGGCGATCGCTCCACACGCCCAGTCCCTCTGGATCGCTTGCGGCCCCGGCAACAATGGCGGCGATGGTTTGGAAGCTGCCAGTCATCTTCAAGCCTGGGGAAAAACCGTCCGAGTGACCTGGTTGGGACGCGAAGAAACCTGCCCGCCAGAGGCCCGCTCGGCGTTGCACCGCGCCCGGGAATCAGGTGTGATGTTTCAAGCTGCCCTGCCTGACTCGGACGAATTTGATGTCGCCATCGATGCGTTGTTCGGACTGGGCACACATGAGCACCGATCCGCACCCGGCGCTCTGGATCTGGCCCGGGCCTGTGCTGAACACTTGAATGCTGCCCGCGCACGGGGTTTGCCCGTGTTGGCCGTTGACCTGCCCAGCGGCTTGAATGGCGACACCGGCCAAACCTTCTCTTACTGCGTCCATGCCAGCCACACACTCTCCCTGCTGACCATTAAGCCCGGGCTGTTCACGTTGCAGGGGCGTGACCATACCGGCGACGTCTGGTTTGACGACCTCCGGCGTTCAGGTGACCGTATCTGCCTGCCTGACCTGGGTGTTTCACCCAGCGCGTGGCTCACCGCAAAACCCAAGCCATTGCAGCGTGTGCATCACAGCCACAAAGGCAGCTACGGCGAGATAAATATCATCGGTGGCGCCGACGGCATGGTTGGAGCAGTCTTGCTCGCCGCCCGCGCTGCGGCGTGGGTGGAGCCCTCTCGACCTGGGGCGGGGAAGGTCTTTGTAGGCTTGCTGGCTGGCCAACCGCTTGCTGTCGATATGCTGCACCCCGAGCTGATGTTTCGCCATGCTGAGGATTTGGAAGTATCTCGGGGCTGCACCGTGATGGGATGCGGGGCCGGCGCCTCGGCGCGTGCTCTGAATCTGCTGATCCGCGCCCTGGAGGAGTCACCATGCCTGGTATTGGACGCAGACGCCTTGAACATGTTGGCGCAGCACCCCGAACTCCAATCCAAGCTGCGTGTCCGGGCGAACAGGGGCCTCCTCACTGTGCTCACACCCCACCCCCTGGAAGCAGCGCGACTCCTCAAGGCAGACACGTCTGCTGTGCAAGCGGCCCGCCTGGCCTCGGCCCAAAGCTTGGCAGATCAGTTCGCCAGCGTGGTCGCGCTAAAGGGCTCTGGCACTGTGGTGGCGGCGCCTCGGCAGGTGCCATATGTGAATTCAAGTGGCAATGCTCAGCTGGCCACAGCGGGCAGCGGGGATGTGTTGGCAGGACTATTGGGCGGCATCCTGGCGCAAGTTCTGGTCGCCCATGCTCCCAATTTTGGATTGGCGGCGGCGCAGAAAGCAGTTGCCGAGGCCGTGTATCTGCACGGCGCTCGAGTGGATTGAGCAAAAAATCAACCTCTGCCGACAAACGGCATCTTGGTTGCCATCACCGTGTGAAACAGAACATTGGCCTCCAACGGGAGGTTGGCCATGTAAAGCACCGATTGCCCCACAATATTCACATCCATGAGAGGTTCGATGCGAATTTCGCCATCGGCCTGGATCACTCCCTTGGCCATGCGCGCAGCCATCTCTGTCGCAGCATTGCCAATGTCGATCTGTCCCACAGCGATGTTGTACTTGCGGCCATCAAGCGCAGCCGTTTTGGTCAATCCGCTCACCGCATGCTTGGTGGCGGTATAGGCGATGGAGTTAGGCCGTGGCGCGTGGGCGCTGATGGATCCATTGTTGATGATGCGCCCGCCCATTGGGGACTGAGCCTTCATCACACGAAACGCTTCACGAATGCCATAGAAAGATCCGGTGAGGTTGATATTGACCACATTGAGCCATTGCTCATCGGTCAGATCCTCCAGGGGAATACCCGGCGCATTCACGCCAGCGTTGTTGAAGAGCACATCCACACGGCCCCAGGTGGCCACAACCGCATCAAAGAGCGCCTTCATCGACTTCGCATCGGATACATCGGTCGGCACCGCCAGCGCACGGTCACCCGTCCCGCTTTCAGCAATCACTTCCGCCAGGGGCTCGGGGCGGCGCCCTGCCAGGGCCACTTTGTATCCACCGGCCAACAAGGCCAATGCAGCGGCCTTGCCCACACCGGTACCGGCACCCGTGACAACGGCAATCTTTGCATCTAGGCTCATACGTTCTCCTGAAAATAATGTGAAAAATTAGCGGCGACGGGATTTTCCGGTCTTTGTGGTCTTTGCAGACTTGGTGCCATCATGGCTGACGCCATTGCGGCGACCAGTCGCTTTACGCCCGAGATCAGAAGACTTCGCACCCTTGCTCGCGGCACGTTTGGGCTTGGGCAGTGCACCACGAGGCAGCGCAGCGTCGCTCAGCACCTTGACCTTCGGCGACTTAAATGGAACCAGCTCACTTTCTCCCTCACGCACCAGACGGAAATCAATGCGCCGACCGTCCAAATCCACTCGGCTGACCTGCACGTTCACCCGCGTCCCAATGGCATAGCGGATGCCCGTGCGCTCACCGCGCAACTCCTGCCGGGTCTCATCAAATCGGAAGTACTCCCCACCCAGCTCGGTGATGTGAATGAGTCCCTCGACGTACATGGCATCCAGCGTCACAAACAGGCCAAAACTGGTCACACTGCTGACCATGCCTGCGAACTCTTCACCCAGATGCTCGCGCATGTATTTGCATTTCAGCCAAGCCTCCACATCGCGGCTGGCCTCATCGGCTCGGCGTTCGTTGGCGCTGCAGTGCAACCCTGCCGCTGACCATTCCAGTTGCTCGGCACTGGGTTTCTTCACTTTGGCAGGGATGACAGAAGTGCTCGAAGCTCCCTTGCTGCTTTGAGATTTGGCCAAGCGCTTTGCCAATTTTTCTTGAGCTTCGCCTGGAACCGGCAAAGTCGGCAACCTGTATGTCTGCTTGGCAAGGATGGCCTTGATGACGCGATGCACAAGCAAATCAGGGTAGCGCCGGATCGGGCTGGTGAAGTGCGTGTACGCCTCGTAAGACAGGCCGAAATGCCCGCTGTTGGCGGGCGTGTAAATGGCTTGCTGCATCGATCGCAACAGCATGGAGTGAATTTGCTGTGCATCCGGACGATCTTTGGTCGCCGCCGCAATCTGCTGAAAGTCCCCAGGTCCCGGGGCATCGCCGATGCTGTGTCCAATCCCCATCGCCTTCAAGTACGCATTCAGGGCTTCGCGCTTTTCAGGCGTGGGGCCTTCATGAACCCGAAAAAGGCTCACGTGTTTGGCCTGGTGGATGAAATCTGCAGCACATACGTTTGCCGCCAGCATGGCCTCTTCAATCAACTTGTGCGCATCGTTGCGGGTTCGTGGGACGATCTTTTCGATCCTGCCGTTCTCATCACAGATGATCTGTGTTTCCACAGTTTCAAAGTCAATCGCACCACGTTTGTTGCGCGCTGAAAGAAGGGCGCTGTAGACATCATGGAGATTCACCAGATCCTGGATTCGCGCCTTGCGCTTGACCGCTTCAGGCCCTTTGGTATTGGCAAGGATCGCGGCCACCTCGGTGTAGGTGAAACGTGCATGACTGAACATGACAGCCGGATAGAACTGGTAGGCCGTCACCTCACCATCTGCCGTTACAAACATATCGCACACCATGCACAGGCGATCGACCTCGGGATTGAGCGAGCACAGGCCGTTGCTGAGCTTTTCAGGCAGCATAGGAATCACGCGACGCGGGAAATACACGCTTGTCGCACGGTCGTAAGCATCGGTGTCGATGGCAGAGCCAGTTTGCACATAGTGGCTGACGTCGGCAATCGCCACCAACAGACGCCAGCCTTTTCTGGCGGACTTTCCTCGCCCCTGGACGGCCGGTTCGCAGTACACCGCATCATCAAAATCGCGGGCATCTTCTCCGTCGATGGTGACCAGCGGCACATCGGTCAGATCAACACGGTTTTTCTTGTCGCCTGCAGTCACTTTGGCGGGCAAACTACGTGCTGCGGCGATGCATGCGTCGGAAAACACATGCGGCACACTGTATTTGCGCACCGCAATTTCAATCTCCATGCCTGGGTCATCCACCTCACCCAGAACCTCCTTCACACGGCCGACAGGTTGACCAAAAAGTGCAGGAGGCTCCACCAATTCAACCACCACCACCTGCCCCACCTTGGCGGGGCCGATGGCAGATTTGGGGACCAGCACATCCTGGCCATATCGTTTGTCTTCAGGAGCGACCAGCCAGACCCCGTTTTCCTGCAGCAGGCGTCCGATGATGGGCAATCCGGGGCGATCCACAATTTCGACCACGCGGCCTTCCGGACGACCCCGGCGATCAAGACGCTGAACTCGTGCCAATACCCGATCTTTGTGCAGCACGGCCCGCATTTCGTTGGGCGGCAGATAGATGTCCGGTCCGCCATCGTCACGGACCACAAAGCCGTGTCCATCGCGGTGGCCTTGGACAGTGCCGTGTAATTCGTCCTGGATGTGAGAGGAAGGGGTCATCAATTTGATATACTCTCGGTTTTCCTGAAATGCCCAGGTGGCGGAATTGGTAGACGCACTAGTTTCAGGTACTAGCGAGTAACATCGTGGGGGTTCGAGTCCCTTCCTGGGCACCAATCATAAGCGGCACCCAGCGCCGCACGTCGACGACACAGCGTGTCGTTTTTTTTCGCCCTCTGAGGGCAAGTTCTCAAAAAAAACAATGAATATCCCGACATGGGATAAAGGTGTATAGCTACCTCTTTAATAGCTTCTTTCAAAACGGCAGGCCGACCAGGTCGTGTCCTTGGGTACCCACGATGCGTGCCCGGGTGAATTCACCCACCTTCAAGGTTTTGCTGATGCGCCCGGGCGGCAGCAGGCGCACCACGCCGTCGATCTCTGGCGCATCGGCATATGAGCGTCCCACCCCGCCCTTCTTGCCTTGGTTGGGCGCGGCATCGACCAACACCTGCATGATCGCGCCCACGCGGTTTTGCAACTTGGCCGCCGACACTTGCTCGGCCACCGCCATGAACCTGGCGCGTCGCTCTTCGCGCACCTCGGCGGGCAGCATGCCCGGAATGTCGTTGGCAGCGGCGCCCTGGACAGGGCTGTAGGCAAAGCAACCCGCTCTGTCGATCTGGGCCTCTTCGACAAACTCCAGCAGATGGCGGAACTCAGCCTCTGTCTCACCCGGAAAGCCGGCGATGAAGGTGCTGCGGACCACCAGCTGGGGGCAATCTTGCCGCCATTTGAGCAGACGCTCAAGAT
>JBDKJB010000095.1:0-6490 GCA_039796835.1 Pseudomonadota bacterium
TGGGGCATCGACATGGCCACGCAGCAGGCCACCCCCGCCACGCACAGCAATCCTTGCAATACGGCGGGTGACAGACCCAGGGGCCGTTCAGACACCCGGGCATGGCGCGACTGACTTGCAGTGGCGGCAATCTGCGCGGGAGGCCTGCGCCGCAGCACCAGCGCCAGGGGAAACATGGCAGCCAGACAGAACAGGCCGATGCCGATGTAGGTCTGCCGCCAACCCACCAGCTCCACAAAATGCTGGACCACAGGTGGCCAGAGGGCGCCGGCCAGATAGTTGCCGCTCATGCAGATGCCCAGCGCAATCCCGCGCTTGCGCGTGAACCACATCGAGGTGTCGGTCACCAGGGGGGAAAAGGTGGCTGAGGTGCCCAGCAGGCCGATGAGCACGCCCTGCAACACAGCAAACGTCCACAGGCTGCCTGAATACCCGGCGGCGACATAGCCAACGCCCAGCCCCGTCGTGCCGATGAGCACCGGCACCATCACGCCAAAGCGGTCCGCCAGGCGGCCCATGAGCACACCACCCACACCAAAACCCACCATGGTCAGGGTGTATGGCAGGGAGGCTGCAGCGCGGGCCACCCCAAAGTCTGCCTGGATGCGCGGCAGCACCACCGTGACGCTGTACATGCCGACACCGCCGATGGTCATCAGCAACAGGGACACGAAGAGGCGCCACCAGGCGTAGCCTGATTCGCCCTCTTCCACCACGGACTGGTTCAAGGCTTGGCGGTGGCGGCTTTGCGGTCTGCCAGCACCTTCTGCACCGACGGGCGCTCGCCCAGCATCTTCATGTAGGGTTTGTAGTCGAGTCCGTTGGCCACGAAGATGTCTTCACCATAGATGATCTTGCTGGCGTTGCCGACCGTGGGCAAGGCGCAGAAGGCGCTGCAGTCGGCCTGGGTGATCTGGTCCCCGGCAATGAACGGCGAAAACTTCACCAGGCGCCTGAGCGCACCGATGTTCTTCTCCAGCTGCGCCTTGATGGCCGCCTTGCGCTTGTCGCTGAGCGGTTCACCACCAAAATAGGCCGAGCCATAGAGCTCCCGTCCGACGATCTCGATGTGCCAATCCAGATAGGTGCTGAGCTCGACGACCTTGGCCCGTGCAAAGGGGTCGGCAGGCAGGAGGGGTGAAGCCGGATGCGCAGCTTCCAGGTAATCCATGATGGCCTGGCTTTCGGACAGGCCACCCTGCGAGATCTTGATGAACGGCACCTTGGCCAGAGGCGACACAGCCAGGACGGCCGGGTCGGTGCTCTTGGTCATCACGGTTTCTTCGGTGAAGGGGATGCCTTTTTCGAGCAAGGCCATCTTGACCTTGTTGTAGTAGTTTGAAATGGGAAAGCCGCACAGGGTGATCATGAAACGCTCCGGTTGAAGGGGAATGCGTCAGTCTAGCGCCGCAACCGGATCTGCTTTGGCGCGCATGGGACAGCGGCTACCGCCCCTCTAGAATCGCCGCCGAGGAGAACCCCCGCATGAATCCATTGATCGCTTTTGTCGTGATTTACCTGGCGGTCACGATCGCCATTGGCCTTGTCGCTGCGCGGCGCGTCAACAACTCCAAGGATTACCTCGTCGCCGGGCGCGGGCTGCCCCTGTACATGAACACCGCCACGGTGTTTGCCACCTGGTTTGGCGCCGAAACGGTGCTGTCGGTGTCGGCCACCTTCGCCAAGGACGGCCTCGGCGGCATTGCCGGCGATCCGTTTGGCGCGTCTGCCTGTCTGGTGATCGCTGCCCTGTTTTTTGCCCGCGTGTTCTACCGCATGGACCTGATGACCATCGGTGACTTCTACAAGAAGCGCTACGGCAAGGGCGTGGAGGTGCTGACCTCGCTGGCCATTGCGGCCAGCTACCTGGGCTGGACGTCAGCGCAAATGACTGCCCTCGGTCTGGTCATCCATGTGCTGTCCGGTGGGGCCCTGAGCCTGAACACTGCCATTGTGGTCGGTGCCGCCGTGGTGCTGGTCTACACCATCTTTGGCGGCATGTGGTCGGTCGCCTTCACTGACCTGTTCCAGACCGTGGTCATCCTCATCGGCCTGAGTCTGGTGGCCGTCCTGATCGGTGGCCAGGCCGGAGGGCTGGACGCCGTGGTGGCCAAAGCGTCTGCAGATGGCAAGTTCCAGTTTTTCCCGGCCAGCAGCGATACCAAGGCCTGGTGGGCCATGGCGGGAGCCTTTTTCACATTTGCCTTCGGCTCCATCCCGCAGCAGGACGTGTTCCAGCGCATGACCAGTGCCCGGGACGAAAGCACCGCCGTGCGTGGCACCCTGTTGGGGGCCGCCATCTATCTCTGCTTTGCCTTTGTGCCGATCTACATCGCCTACTCGGCCCTGGTCGTCAACCCGGAAGTCGCCAAATTGTTTGGCGGTGACGACGCCCGCGAGATCCAGAAGATCCTGCCTGATCTGGTGCTGGGCAAGATGCCCCTGTGGGCCCAGGTGATGTTCTTTGGCGCCCTGCTGTCGGCCATCCTCTCGACCGCCAGTGGCGCGTTGCTGGCCCCCACTGCCACGTTCACCACCAATGTGCTGCGTCCTTTTGCCCCTCGCATGGGCGATAAGACCTTCATGCTGGTGCTGCGCATCACGCTGGTCAGCTTCACACTGGCGGCTCTGCTGTTTGCGCTCAACTCCACCAGCACCATGTACGAGATGGTGCAAAACGCCTATAAAGTCACCCTGGTGATGGCCTTTGTGCCGCTGGTGGCCGGGGTGTACTGGCGCAAAGCGACCACGCAAGGGGCCCTGATGGCGTCCATCGGCGGTGGCCTCGTCTGGCTGGCTGCCGAAAAGCTCAACGCAGAAGGCATCATTCCCGCCCAGCTGATCGGACTGGCCGCTTCCGCCCTCTGCATGGCCCTGGGTTCACTGGCTCCGCAGATCGTGGCCAATCATGGCCACCCGGTGGCTGTGCCGCACAAGGCCTGATGGCAGCCGCCAAGTCCGCAGCCACAGCGGCGCTTGCCCGGCACCACACGCCCCGCGGTGACGCTCTGCGCCACCTGATTGAGGCCCGCTTGCGGGCGTTCAATCCCGCATCCGTTCCGCAGCCACCGGTCGGCGGCCCGGCGCTGCGCCATGCGGCAGTGTGTCTGGCCGTCATCGACGAGGGCCATGGCGCTGACCTGGACGCATTGCCACAGCATGCCCACTGGAGCGATGCACCAGCCCTGCTGCTCACCCGCCGGCCCGCACACATGCGCCGGCACGCCGGTCAGTGGGCTCTGCCCGGAGGCAAGCTGGACGACGGCGAAACGCCCGAGCGGGCAGCGTTGCGCGAAATGGCGGAAGAGGTCGGGCTGGCCCTGCCGCCCGATGCTGTTCTGGGTCGGCTGGACGATTACATCACCCGCTCAGGCTTTGTCATCACACCCGTGGTGGTGTGGGCCGGATCAGCACGCGTTTTGCGACCCGATCCGCAGGAGGTGGCCCGCGTCCACCGCATTCCGTTCAGCGAATGGCTGCGTGACGACGCGCCGATCCTGCAAGCCGGGCCCGACGCCACCCGCCCGGTGCTGTGCATGCTGGTGGGGAACCACTGGATCGCCGCGCCCACGGCTGCCTTGTTGTATCAGTTCCGCGAGGTCTGCCTGCTCGGTCGCTCCACGCGGGTGGCGCATTTTGACCAGCCGGCCTTTGCCTGGACGTGATGCCTCGGGCAAGCGCAGCGCTCAGGTCGATCGGAAGATGAAGTACACCGCCCCAAGCAGGCACAGGCCGGCCCACAGGTAGTCCAGCTTGAGCGGCTGGTGGAGGTAGAACACCGCAAAAGGCACGAACACCAGCAGGGTGATCACCTCCTGCATGATCTTGAGTTGCGCCACGCTCAGCCCGGCCTGGGCAAAGCCAATGCGATTGGCCGGCACCTGCAACAAATATTCCACCAGCGCGATGCCCCAGCTGACCAGGGCTGCCACGTACCAGGGCGCGGTGGCGAGGTTCTTCAGATGGCCATACCAGGCCAGCGTCATGAAGACATTGGCTGCCGTCAGCAGCACAACGGTCTGCGTTGTGAACGGAATTGAATTTAAAAATTGCACTGAATATCGATAAAAACGCTATTTAAAAGATATCTTGGTATGCAATCCAATCTTCGGAAATTTTAAATATTTCCTATATAAAAACTGAAATTTTGATATTTTGATGGTTAAAGCACTTCAAACACGTCATACACCGGCCCGGCCGCCTCGCGCCGCCCCATGGACACAAACACGGCCCGGTTCAGCCAGGCATGTGGGGCGGAGGCGGTCTCAAACACGGGCGTCGCGCGCATGTAGTAGCTGGCCGGGTCCACCGCCTCACCGCGCCCCAGGCGTTCCAGCACATCGGCCGGGCCGTGGCGCATGCCCTTGTAGGCCATGAAAATCAGCGCGCCGTCGTCGGTCTGCAGGGTCAGGCGCACATCCAGGCACAACACACCGTCATTGCGCTGCAGCAGCCAATCCCCCGCCGGGGAGCCCAGCACCTTGCCGCGCAGGCGCTCGCCCTCGAAATGCCCGCCCGTCACGGTGGCGATGCGCCGCCCGCCCAAGGGCGTGCTGCCCAGATCCTGGATCTGCGGCACGGTCAGGGTCATTTGAAAGGCGGGGCGGGTTTGCAACATTGGGAAGCACTGGCAGGTGGTTGGAGAAGGCGCTCAGAGCGCAGCAGCCAGTCGCACCACGCCTTCGCGGATCTTCTCGAGTCCGGCCGTGGCGAACGACAGGCGCAGCGCAGCGCGATCGGGGTTCGTGGCATAGAACGGGGCACCGGGCACAAAGGCCACCTGCTTGTCGATGGCACGCTTGGCAAATTCGGATGCATCGGCTCCTGCGGCCGTAAGCCGCGTCCAGAAGAACATGCCACCGTGTGGCGCGCTGAATTCGAGCGCGCCGCCAAGCTCCCGCGTCAGGCATTCAGCCATGGTGCGGGCACGCTCGGCGTACGTGCTGCGCACGGTGTCGAGTGCGGCGTCCATGCGCTGAGAGCCCAGATACTCGGCAGCGATGGCCTGACTCAGGTTGCTGGTGTGGGTGTCACTGAACTGCTTGCACATGACCGCGCTGGCCAGCAGATGCGCCGGCGCCATCAGCCAGCCGATGCGCAAGCCGGGGCTCAGCACCTTGCTGAAGCTGCCGCAATAGGCCAGCCAGTCGCGGCTGCCCGGCACGTCTTTGGACAGGGCCATCAGGCTCGGTGGAGGCGGTGCGCCGAAGTAAAGCTCGCTGTACGGATCGTCTTCGATCACCAGCACGCGGTGCTGCACCGCCAGTTCGAGCACACGCTTGCGCCGCGGCAGGCTCAGCATTGCGCCGCTCGGGTTGCCAAAAGTGGGCACCAGATAGATGAAACGGGGCCGGTGTTCGACGATGAGCCGCTCCAGTGCATCGGTCTGGACACCGTCCGCGTCGACCGGGGCCGTGACCACATCAGCGCCGTACAGGCGGAAGCATTGGATCGTCGCCAGGAAGGTGGGGCCTTCCATGATGATCTTGTCGCCCGGATTGACCAGGGTCTTGCCCAGCAGGTCCAGCGCCTGCTGGCTGCCTGTGGTGGTGGTGATCTGTTCAGGCGCGGCCTGGACGCCCTTGCGCCCCATGTGAACGCTCAGGGCTTCGCGCAGAGGGGTCCAGCCCTCGGTCGCGCCATATTGCAGCACCTGCCCAGCATTCGGTCCTTTGAGGACCCGGTCCGTGGCCTGGACAATGCCTTCGGTGTCGAACATCGCCGGATCGGGAAAGCCCCCAGCAAAGCTGATGATGCCGGGCTTGCCCAGCAGTTTGAACAGCTCGCGGATGGCGGAGGTTTCGACGTTGGAGAGACGCTGCGCGAGTTGCAGCGGGCCGTCAGCGTGGGCAGATGTCATGTCAGCGTGTCAGCAGGCGCCCTTCGCGCGTCACGCGGGCGAGCTCGACAAACTGGCTGCCGTGCCGGTTGCCGGGCGAAAAATTCACCCGGAACCCGCCCAGGTCGTAGGCGCCCAGGTTGCTCAGGGCATCCAGAACGCTCTTGGCGGTGACCGGTGCCTTGGCCTTGCGGATGCCCTCGACCAGTATCTTGGCGCCAATGCAGGCCTCAAGGTGCGTGGTGTTGATGGCACCTTTGTGCCCGGCGGCTTCCATGGCCTTGGCACATTCGCGCACGATGGGCACCTGCATGGCACTGGGACTGGGCACCACCTGCGTGATGGATACCCCCGCACCCGCTTCTCCGGAGGCTTTGACGAACTGGTCGGCGCCGATAAAGGAGATGCTGGACGTCGGGATCATGCGGCCACGCCCGGCCAGGTCTTTTTGCACGGCGGCCAGAGCGCCCGACAGCACCGTGTTGAGGATCACCTCGGGTTGCTGTGAAAGCAGGCCCTCCACTTCGGTGGCCGAGATCTGGGCATTGCGCTTGATGGAATAAGCCTGTGGCTGCAGATTGATCTTCTTGAGGTATTCGGTCACCACGGCAAGGTTCTGTTTGCCCACCTCATCATCGTAGTGCAGCACAG
>JBDKJB010000096.1:0-6478 GCA_039796835.1 Pseudomonadota bacterium
GTGAAATGAGCACCGACGAAGCGCTGACGAAAATCAACTCCGACATGCAGGATGCGATCAAGCAGGCGCAGAAATAATTCTGTTGCCCCGATAGCGTCCAGCCAGTCCTCTGCGGCAGGCCGGCGTGAGACTGACGGCATGCTTCGCGTCTTCAGCCTGTTTTTCAACCTCTTCGAGCCGCTGTTCCGACTGGGCCAGCGGCTCTTTGGTTTTTCCCGTCTAGGTTGGCTGTTTGTCGGGCCCAATCTTCTGATCTTCGGTCTGTTCACGTTTCTGCCGATCTTGGTCAATTTCTGGTATGCCGGGACGGGCGGTGTGAAGCTCATGCCGTATGACCGCCCCTACACCGGCACTGAGAATTTCAGCATCCTTCTGGAATGCCGCAACTACCTTGACATCCAGACCTGTCGCAAGGATGTCTTCTGGCGCTCCATCTTCAATACCGTCAAGTTCAGCGCCATTCAGGTGATGCTGATGGTGCTGTTGTCGCTGGCCACTGCTTTGGTGCTGAACCGGAAAATCCTCGGCCGTGGGTTCTGGCGTGGGGTATTTTTTTACCCGGTTCTGCTGTCCCCTGTGGTGGTCGCATTGATCTGGAAATGGCTCCTGCAGAGCCAGGGCGCGTTCAACGCCGGCCTGATGGCGTGGGGTGCCCACCCCGTCGACTGGCTCACAGACGCCGGCTGGGCATTTTTCTGGACGGTTTTTGTCTCGATCTGGGCGCACATGGGCTTCTACACCCTGATCCTTCTGGCCGGCCTGCAAGCCATCCCCAAGGACTTGTATGAAGCCGCCGAGATGGACGCGGCTTCACCGTGGCGCACCTTGCGCCGCATCACCCTGCCTCTCTTGATGCCCAACCTCATCGTTGTCCTGGTGTTGGCCATGATCCGCGCCGTTCAGATTTTTGATGAGGTGTTTGTCCTCACGGGTGGTGGGCCAGGATCGGCAACGACTTTCATCGTGCAGTTCATCTACCAAACAGGTTTTGCCGAGCAAATTCACCTCTACGGCCTCGCGGCAGCGGCATCTTTGCTGCTTGCTCTGGGGTTGATACTGCTCACCTTTGTTCAGTTGCGGCTCACGCGCGCCAGTGCCGCGGGCCAGCGGGCGCGTTGAGCAAGCATGTCCATTACTGCGTTCATCACAAGAACCCACGGACGGTCCCGGCTGGACTGGACGGATTGGGTGAGCTATACGTACCTGCTGGTCGGCTTGTTCACCATGTTTGCTCCCGTCGTATGGCTGGTGATGTCTTCGCTCAAGACCGAAAGCGCCCTGGCCCAGTTTCCGCCGACTTTCCTTCCGTACAGCCAGAAAGCGGTGACGGTGGCCGGACACGACAAGCCCCTCCCGCTGTTTGAGACGCGTGACAGCACCGGCGCCGCACGCGAGATGGCGCAGGTGCATCGGATCGGCATCATGGCCACCTTGGTGAATCCCGCCAAGCCGGACGAGCAGGTGCGCGTCAATATCAACGACCGAACTCCTGTCAATGAACTGAAATTTGCGTGGAGCAATTACACCGACCTCTTCGCCAAATTCAGCTTTGGCAACTATCTGTGGAACAGTGTGTTCATTACCGTCGTGGCGACATTGCTCACGCTGCTGATCAATTCAATGGCTGCGTTTGCCCTCTCCAAATACCAGTTCCGGGGCCAGAAAGCGGTTTTCCTGTTGATCATCGCAACGCTGATGATCCCACCGACCATCATCCTGGTGCCGGTATTTCTGGTGATCAACAGCGTGGGCCTGCTGAACAATCTCTGGGGAGTGATCCTGCCGGCCATCGCCACACCCACCGGTGTGTTCCTGCTGCGGCAATACATGCTGACCATCCCCGATGAATTGCTTGAGGCTGCTCGGATGGACCATGCAAGCGAATGGCGCATTTACTGGCGCATCATCCTGCCCCTTTCTGCTCCAGCGCTGGCAGTGCTGGCCATCTTTTCGGTGATGTGGCGCTGGAACGACTTTCTGCTCCCGCTGATCGTACTGTCCAAGTCCGAGGTCTTCACTTTGCAACTGGCGCTCAACTCCTTCCAGGGCGAGTTGAACACGCAGTGGCACTACCTCCTGGCCATGACCGTGATCACGCTGATTCCCATCACCCTGGTTTTCGCATTTCTGCAAAAGTACATCACAACCGGCGTTGCAAGTGCCGGGGTCAAGTGAAAGCACCATGGCCACTCTTCAGCTCCAGCGCATCGTCAAGTCATTCGACAAGACCACCATCCTGCATGGCATTGATCTGGAGGTCTCTGACGGCGAATTTGTCGTGTTTGTCGGCCCATCAGGCTGCGGCAAGTCGACCCTGTTGCGTGTGATTTCCGGGCTTGAATCGGCCTCCAGTGGGGACGTTCTGATCGATGGCCGCCAAGTGAACACTGTGTCTGCGGCCCATCGTGGCTGCGCCATGGTGTTTCAGTCCTATGCCCTGTACCCGCACATGAGCGTCTACGCCAACATGGCCTTCGGTCTGGAGAACCTGGGGCTCGAGCAGAGCCTCATTGAGTCGAAGGTCACTTCCGCCGCATCGCTGCTGCGGCTGACCGACCTGTTGCAACGCAAGCCGACGCAGTTGTCCGGCGGACAGCGCCAGCGTGTGGCGATCGGTCGCGCGATCGTGCGAGAACCCAAGCTCTTCCTGTTTGACGAACCTCTGTCCAACCTCGACGCCGAGCTGCGCGTTTCCATGCGAGCCGAATTGCGTGAACTGCACACGCGTCTGAAGTCGACCATGATTTATGTCACCCATGATCAGGTCGAAGCCATGACCATGGCGGACAAGATCGTGGTGCTCCGCCATGGCCGCATCGAACAAGTGGGCAAGCCCCTTGATTTGTACAACCGTCCGGCCAACTCATTCGTGGCCGGCTTCATCGGCAGCCCACGCATGAATTTTCTGCCTGTCGGGTTGCTTTCTGCCAGTCAGATTGTCTTGTTGCCACAGGCCACCCACACCGTGGGCATACGGCCTGAGCATGCACAGCTGGGCGGCGCGGACGTGGTGTTGCAGGTCAAGCAGATCGAACAGCTTGGCGCCAGCAGCGTCTTGCGCGGTGAAGTGGGTGCTCTGGCGACCGGTACCACGCCCTTTGAAGTCGTGTTGCCGGGGCAGACCTCCACGATCGCCGGTGATGCTGTGCCGCTGACTTTGCCCCCTCAACATCTGCACTGTTTTGACCACAATGGCCTTCGGGTCTGATCATCTGTACACCTGCCGAAATGACGCCTTTCCACTGTTCCGGTCCTGTAGCGCTTGAGCACCATGGGCTGTCCGTGCCTTTGACCACAGGGGCGCGCTTCCAGGTTCAAGTCCTGGAACCTCAGCTGTTCCGCGTACGCATTCAGCCCGTTGGAGGTTATCGGGAGCCCCGCACCTGGGCGATTGCTCCATTGAAAGGCGCGGACGTCGATTGGCATGGCCGTCCGCGTGACGATCTGGCCGGATTCGGTTGCCCCCAGCCGAATGCAATGCAGGCTCCAGACGGCAGCGTGACGCTGTCCACAGGGATCTTGTCCGTCACACTCAATCCGGCAACTCTGACCCTGTCCTGGCAAGGGGCCGATGGAGACATATTGGCCAGTGACCGCGCCACCTCGGCCTACATGTCCAGCACGCGCAGTGGTGGTGTGCGTCATTACCTGGAACGAGATCCTGCGGACCGCTACTACGGCCTGGGCGATAAAACCGGCCCCCTGAACCTGCATGGCCGACGCCTGCGCACATTGGCCATGGATTCGCTGGGCTACGATCCGCAGCGTGGCGACCCGCTGTACAAGCATTGGCCTTTTGTGCTCACACGCAACAGCGCAGGCCGTTGGTGGGGCATCTACTACGACACATTGGCCGCCTGCACTTTCGATCTGGGGTGCGAGCACGACAACTACCATGGGCTGTACCGGCACGTGGAAATTGATGACGGTGATCTCGACTACTACCTCATGTCAGGCGCTACCCCCGGCGACGTGATCGCCCAGTACGTCCGGCTGATCGGTGGCACACACTTGCCGCCCCGTTGGTCTCTGGGTTTTGCACAGACTGCCATGGGCCTGGCGGACGCCCCTGACGCTCAGCAGCAACTGGACAACTTCATCACGCGCATCGAGCAAGAAGGCATCCCGTGTTCGGCGTTTCACTATGGGTCAGGCTATTCATCACGAGGCAAACGTCGCTACGTCTTCACCTGGAACACAGCCAAGTTCCCTGACCCTAAAACTCTGAACGCCCGATTTCATTCGGCGGGCATGCAATTGGTGGCCAATCTGAAGCCCTGCCTGCTGGATGACCACCCGGGTTATGAGACCGTCCGCTCGCAATGCGGTTTTGTGCATGACGGACTCAGCGGCCAACCGGTGGTCGAGCAGTTCTGGGATGGCGTGGGTTCGCACCTTGACTTCACCAATCCAGCCGCTATTCGATGGTGGCAACAGGGGCTGCAGTCGCAGGTGCTGGACTATGGCATCGATGTCGGTTGGAACGACAACAACGAATACGCCATCCTGCATGACGGTGCCCAGTGCCATGGCTTCGGGCAACCCATGTCGATGCATCGCGCTCGGCCGTTGCATCCTTTGCTGATGACCCGGGCCAGCTTTGAAGCACAGGCAGCCCGGTCACCTGGAGAGCCGGTGTTCACCGTCACCCGTGGTGGGTCACCCGGCCTTCAGCGCTACGCGCAAACCTGGTCTGGCGACAACACCACCAGTTGGGACAACCTGCGCTGGAATCTGCGCACCGGCCTGCAGATGAGCCTGTCTGGCATGTTCAACATCGGGCACGATGTCGGTGGCTTCTTCGGCCCAGTTCCATCGCCCGAGCTGTTTGTGCGTTGGGTGCAAGCGTGCTGCCTCAACCCGCGCATGGTGATGAACTCCTGGAAGGCCGATGGCACAGTCAACGTGCCCTGGCTGCATCCTTCGGTCACAGCACATGTGGTGGCCGCCATCCGCCTGCGCTATACGCTGATGCCCTATTTATGGTCACTGTTCGAACGGGCCAGCCAGTTCCATGAACCCATCATCCGGCCAACGTTCTACGATTTTCCGGACGACGAGCGGTGTCTCGACGACTGCGGTGATTTCATGCTTGGCAGCGCCCTGCTGGCTGCACCCGTGCTCGACCCGGGCGCCACACAACGGTCCGTGTACCTGCCCCGGGGGCCGGCTTGCTGGTATGACTTTCATACCGGTCGCCGGTTCGAATCCGGGCAGACGCACACCGTCGACGCACCACTGTCCACTTTGCCCCTGTTCGCTCGGTCAGGTGCTGCCATCCCCCTGGCCCGGCCGGTGGCTGGCACCCTCCGCCATGATGATCCCGTTGGGGAGACGCGGCATTTCGCCTGATGTCCTGAGTGCCTGGCCAAGTTTGGCCCTGTCACGCCCCTGACATGCGCGCGCTGCCGCTGACGGACGGAACGTGCTCGATCACGTATGATGATTCGAGCACAAAGGACGAACAATGTTTCAATCGCAGTTGATGAGTGGCCAGCGCATTTTGGTCACGGGCGGTGGCACAGGCTTGGGCAAAGCCATGGCCGAGAAGTTTCTGTCGTTGGGAGCGGACATCGCCATTTGCGGGCGGCGCAAGCAGGTGTGCGACGACACCGCCGCGGGCTGGCGAATCCAGTTCCCTGGTCGTCGGATCGACACCTTCGGGGTGGACATCCGCATCGCGCCCGCAGTCGAAGAGATGGTCGAAGCTTTGTTTGCGGAAGGCGGGCTCACCGGACTGGTGAACAATGCTGCGGGCAATTTCATTGCGCCGACCGAATCCCTCTCACCACGGGGTTTTGATGCCGTTGCTGGCATCGTTTTCCATGGTTCGTTTTACGTCACACAGGCCGTTGGAAAACGTTGGGTGGCCCAGGCCAAGGCTGGCCACTGGAAGCCAGGTCAACCCTTTCGCAGCGTGATGAGCATCATCACCACCTGGGTCGACAACGGTGGCCCTTATGTGGTGCCCTCCGCCATGAGCAAGGCCGGCATTGATGTGATGACCAAATCACTGGCTGTTGAATGGGCCCGTCACGGTGTGCGCCTCAACTGCATCGGCCCCGGCGAGATCCCCACCGAAGGCATGAGCAAACGGCTCAACCCCGGTGAAGAGCCTGGCTCACGCAGCAAGAAGATGAACCCCATGGCCCGGGTCGGTGAAATGTCGGAGCTGCAGAACCTGGCCAGCTTCCTGATGGCACCAGGCCAGTGTGACTGGCTCACCGGACAAAGCATCATGATGGATGGTGGCGGTGCCCTGGCGCACGGCGGCAATTTCTATGAACTGCGCCAATGGAACGATGCGGACTGGCAGCAGGCCCGCGAACGCATTGAAGCCCAGAACCAGAAGGACAAGGCGCAACGTTGAGCATGGGTGGCCCGCAGCCACAGGGTGAGCTCAAGGGTTTGGCACGCCGCCGCGTGCTGACCATCATCGCCCTGATGATCCTCACCAACATCGCTTTCAGCGGCGGGC
>JBDKJB010000097.1:0-6411 GCA_039796835.1 Pseudomonadota bacterium
GGCCGCATCGACGCCTTCGCGCAGGCCCAGGGCCATGGCTTCGGCGGCTGCGGCGATGTGCACGCCCGCCAGCAGCTGGTTGATGATCTTGACCTTGCTGCCGCCACCCGCCCGGTCCCCCAGGCGGTAGATGGTGCCCGCCATGGCGTCCAGCACCGGGTTGCAGCGGGCATAGGCCTCGGGTCGGCCGGCAGTCATCAGGGTGATCTGCCCGTCGGCCGCCTTGGCTGCGCCACCCGACATGGGTGAATCCAGATACAACAGGCCCAAAGCCTCCAGGCGACCCTCAAGTGCGGCAGACCAGTTGGGATCGACCGTGGAACACATCACAAACGCGCTGCCAGGTTTCATGCTGGCTGCCACGCCGGGGGTGTGGCCGTCACCGAACAGCACCGCCTCGGTCTGCGCCGCATTGACCACCGCCGACACCACCACTTCGCAAGCCGCACCCAGTTCGGCCAGGGTCTGGCAGGCCGTGCCGCCCCCGGTGGCAAAGGCGTCTGCCGCGCCGGGGCGCACATCAAACACATGAAGCGCAAACCCCGCCTTGCGCAGGGACTGGGCCATGCCCAGGCCCATGGCCCCCAAGCCGATCAGACCCACGCCTGTCCCCATGATGTCTCCCTCCAGAATATTCAACAGGCGTGAGGTTAGCTCATTGCCCCAGGTGCATGTTGAACATGCGCTCCGCTGGGGAGCATGCAGGCGCCAGGGTCGCCTGAAACATGTTTTAAATCAATTTAAATATTTATTTAAATTTAAAAATCATCGTTTTAAATATGAAATAAATAGCATATTATTGTTATTAAATGTCGGAAGTTTCTTCGTATTTCCAAACAAATAAATACATGTAGCTATTTTCAGACGGCCAGCCCTGAACTGCGCCGGACGGCGCTACAGCCAGCGCGGCACCTTGTCGCAATACACGCGGAATTCATCACCAAACAGCTGCTGCAGGGCGCGCTCTTCGGGCTGGATCTGAAACCGCGTGATGTAGCCCACAAACACCGCTGGCCCGAGCAAGCTGACCGGTGCAGCCAGGAACACCGCCCAGGCCGTCAGGATCAGGGCCATGCCCACATACATGGGGTTGCGCGTGGTCTGATACACGCCACCCGTCACCAGATGGCTGGCTCGCTGCGGCCGCAGCGGGTTGACGGTGGTGCGTGCACTGCGGAATTCCAGCAACCCCCGCAGATCGAACGACAGCCCCACCAGCAGGAAGGCTGCGCCCAGGCTCCAGCGCGCCCAGGCTGCTACGGGCATCTCTGGCGGGACCCGGGCGACAAACCACATGCCAGCGGCCACCAGAAGTGCGACCAGGGGTGGGGGGATTTTGTGATCCAGCATGGCGCGGGGCTCACCCCAGAATCTGCCCACCCCCGTAGCTGCTCGTCTGGGGTGCCTCACCACCCACCTTGGCCTGGATCGCGCAGTATTTGAACTCCGGGATCTTGGCGAAGGGGTCGAGTGCAGCGTTGGTCAGGCGGTTGATGGCCGCTTCGTAGTAGCAGAAGGCCACAAAGATGGCGCCGCGCGGTGAGCTGTCGTCCGCCCGGGCGTACAGGCTGACTTCACCGCGCCGCGAGGTGAGCGTGACCACATCGCCAGGTTGGGCGCCCATGGCCTCCAGATCCAGCGGATGGATGAGCGCCACCGGATCGGGCTCGATGGCATCGAGCATGCTGGCGCGGCGCGTCATGCTGCCGGTGTGCCAGTGCTCCAGCTGTCGGCCGGTGATGAGCACCAGGGGATAGTCGGTGTCGGGCCGCTCGGCAGCCGGGATGATGTCGGCCGGCACGAACCTGGCGCGGCCGCTGTCGCGCGGGAAGTTGTCGACAAAGACCACGCTCTGGCCCGGGTCGCCTTCCTTCATGCAGGGGTAGGTGACGGCGTGCTCGCGGTCGAGCCGCTCCCAGGTGATGCCGGCGATCGACGGCATGGACTTGCGCATTTCGTCGAACACCTCGGCCACGCCGGCATTGGGGCCGGGGTAGTTCCAGCCCAGGTCAAAGTAGCTGGCAATCTGCTGGATGATCCAGAGGTCCTGCCGTGCGTCGCCGGGCGGGTTGATGGCCTGGCGGGCCATCTGCACGAGGCGGTCGGTGTTGGTGAAGCTGCCGGTCTTCTCGGGGAAGGCCCCGGCCGGCAGGATCACGTCGGCCAGATACGCCGTTTCGGTCAGGAAGATGTCCTGCACGACGAGCAGATCCAGGTGGGCGAGGGCATGGCGCGCATGGTTGGCGTCGGGGTCGCTCATGGCCGGGTTCTCGCCCATGATGTAGAGGCCCTTGACGGTACCGGCGTCGATGGCGTGCATCACCTCGACCACGGTCAGACCCGGTTGGTCGCTCAAGCTTCCGGCCGGCAGCTTCCAGGCGGACTCGAAGCGCGCCCGGGTCTCGGGCTTGCTCACGTGCTGGTAGTCCGGGAACATCATCGGGATGAGCCCCGCGTCGGACGCGCCCTGCACATTGTTCTGCCCGCGCAAGGGGTGCAGGCCGCTGCCGGGCTTGCCGATCTGGCCCGTCATGAGCGACAGGGCGATCAGGCAGCGTGCGTTGTCGGTGCCGTGCACGTGCTGGCTGACGCCCATGCCCCAGAGGATCATCGAGGCTTGGGACGTGGCATAGAGCCGCGCCACGTAGCGGATGGTCTCGGCGTCAATGCCGCAGATGGGCGCCATGGCCTCAGGCGCGTAGCCCTGCACGTTGGCCTGCAGGGCCTCGTAGTTCTCGGTGCGTTCGGCGATGAACTTCGCATCCACCAGGCCTTCGGTGACGATGACGTGCATCATCGCGTTGAGCAGGGCCACGTCGGTGTCGGGCTTGAACTGCAGATAGCGGTGGGCGTGGCGGTGCAGGTCGTTTTTGCGCGGGTCGAGGATGATGAGCTTGGTGCCGTTTTGCGCGGCGTTCTTCATCCAGCTCGCCGCCACCGGGTGGTTCACCGTCGGATTGGCGCCGATGATGATGGCGACTTCGGACTTGGTGATGTCCATCACCGGGTTGGACACCGCCCCGGATCCAATGCCTTCGAGCAGCGCGACGACCGACGAGGCGTGGCAGAGCCGCGTGCAGTGGTCCACGTTGTTGCTGCCAAAGCCCGTGCGCACCAGCTTCTGGAAGAGGTAGGCCTCTTCGTTGCTGCCTTTGGCCGAACCAAAACCGGCCAAGGCCTTGGGGCCATGCGCGTCTTTGAGCTTGCGCAAGCCACCACCGGCCAGGGCCAGGGCTTCTTCCCAGCTCGCTTCGCGAAAGACTTCCATCAGGCGGTCCGGGTCCATCACCACGTCGCCATCTTTGGGGGCGTCGGCGCGGCGAATGAGTGGCTTGGTCAGCCGCTGCGGGTGGTGGGCGTAATCGAAGCCGTAGCGGCCCTTCACGCACAGGCGGGCCTCATTGGCCGGGCCCTTGCGGCCCTCGACGTAGAGGATTTTGTCGTCCTTGACGTTGTAGGTGAGCTGACAACCCACACCGCAATAGGGACAGACGGACTGCACCTGCTTGTCGGGCACCGGTTTGGCCGCATCGCGCGCCGGCATGAGCGCGCCCGTGGGGCAGGCTTGCACGCATTCGCCGCAAGCCACGCAGGTGCTGGCACCCATGGCGTCGTCCATGTCAAACACGATCTTGGCGCCCTCGCCGCGAAAGGCCAGGCCGATCACGTCATTGACCTGCTCGTCGCGACAAGCCCGCAGGCAACGCGTGCACTGGATGCAGGCGTCGAGGTTGACGGCGATGGCCGGGTGCGAGTAATCGGCCTGCACACGGGCACGCGGTGCGAAGCGCGGCTTGCCCACGCCCAAGCGCTCAGACCAGAAGTCGAGCTTGTTGTTGCGGGTGTAGGCGGCCTCCGGCATGTCGGACTGCAGCAGCTCCAGCACCATCTTTTGCGAGGCGATGGCGCGCTCGCTGTGGGTGCTGACCTCCATGCCTGCCGTGGGGGTGCGGCAGCAGCTCGGGGCCAGGGTGCGCTCGCCCTTGATCTCGACCACGCAGGCGCGGCAGTTGCCCACCGGCTCCAGGCCGCTGGTGGCGCAAAGGTGGGGCGGCACACCCGATCGCTCCCGTTTGGCGATGTCGAGCAGGGTTTCGTCGGCGCGGGCGGTGACGCTCTTGCCGTTGAGCTTGAACTCGACCGTTTTGGCTTCCAGCGCGGCCTTTTCCTTGCGGGTGATGGCGTTCATGGGATGTGCTCCGTGGCAAAGCCAGCGTCAGGCGAGTTCTTCAGGGAAGTATTTGATGACGCAATCCACCGGGTTCGGCGCCGCTTGCCCCAGACCGCAGATGGAAGCGTCGCGCATCACCTGTGACAGATCCGCCAACAACGGCAGCTTGTCTTGGCTCCAGCGCGGTTCGGCAATCAGCGCAGCTGCCTTGGCCGTACCGTTGCGGCAGGGCGTGCACTGGCCGCAGCTTTCATGACGAAAGAAGTTCATCATGTTGCGCGCCGCGGCCGTGGCGGTGTCATGGTTGGAGAGCACGATCACGGCGGCGGAGCCGATGAAGCAGCCATGCGGCTGCAGCGTGTCGAAGTCAAGCGGGATGTTGGCCAGGCGCGCGGGCAGGATGCCGCCCGACGCGCCACCCGGCAGGTAGCCGTACAGCGCATGGCCCTCGGCCATGCCGCCGCAGTATTCGTCCACCAGCTCCTGCAGGGTGATGCCGGCCGGCGCCAGCTTGACGCCGGGGTTCTTAACGCGGCCCGACACCGAGAAGGACCGCAGCCCCTTGCGCCCGTGGCGACCCTGGCCGGCGAACCAGGCCGCGCCTTTCTCGAGGATCTCGCGCACCCAGAACAGGGTTTCGAAGTTGTGCTCGAGCGTCGGGCGGCCAAACAGGCCAACCTGCGCCACATAAGGTGGGCGCAGGCGGGGCATGCCGCGCTTGCCCTCGATCGACTCGATCATCGCGGACTCTTCGCCGCAGATGTAGGCGCCCGCGCCCCGGCGCAATTCCACTTCGGGCAAGCCGGCCACGGGAGGGTTGGCCTTCAGCGCGGCGAGCTCGCGATCGAGGACGGCGCGGCATCCGTGGTATTCGTCACGCAAGTAAACGTAAATCTTGGCAATGCCGACGGCCCAGGCGGCGATCCACATGCCTTCGAGGAAGCGGTGCGGGTCACGCTCCAGGTAGTAGCGATCCTTGAAGGTGCCGGGTTCGCCTTCGTCGATGTTGACGGCCATCAGGCGCGGCGCAGCCTCACCGCGCACGATGCGCCATTTGCGTCCGGTGGGGAACCCCGCGCCGCCCAGGCCACGCAGGGCGGAGTCCTCCATGGTCTTGAGGACGGCCTCTACATCCTGTTGCCCGGCCATGCAGGCCTGCAGCAGGGCGTAACCCCCTTCGGCCTGATAGGCGGGCAGGGTTTTGTAAGGCTCAGGCTCGTGCGAGATCCGTCCGCTGCGCACGGTCAGCTCTGTTTTTTGTAACGTCGCGTGAGGCACGGGGAGTTGGTGCACCACGGCCACCGGGGCCTGTTCGCAGCGGCCCACACAAGGCGCCGGGATCACGCGAACGTCCTTGCCCAGAATGGCGGGCAGCCTGGACAGCAGATCTTGGGCGCCGGCCATCTCGCAGCTCAGGCCGTCGCAGACGCGTACGGTGATCTGCTGCGGGGCGGTGTCGCCCTCTTTGACAATGTCGAAGTGGTGGTAAAAGCTGGCGACCTCATAGACCTCGGTCTGCGCCAGGCCCATCTCCTGCGCCAGGGCAGCCAGATGATCGGCCGACAAATGCCCAAAATGGTCCTGCAGCTTGTGCAGGTGTTCGATGAGCAGATCACGCTGTCGTGATGCCTCTCCCAGCAGGCGCTGCACATCGGCCAGGGCAGCCGGAGTGGCCCGGCGCCCTTTGGGGCCCTGGCGTTTGCGCTGTCGCATGTCCTTGGGCGTGCTGCCCTCGACCTGGATGGGGATCACGGTGGCATTCATGCGGTCAAATCACCTTTTCGGCGCGCAGGCTGGCGAGTGCTTCTGCCGAGAAACCCATCTGGCCGAGGACTTCTTCGGTGTGTTCACCCAACAGGGGGGAACGGGTCACCTCGGTGGGGCTGTCTGAGAGTTTGATGGGATTGCCGACGCTGAGGTATTTGCCGCGCGTGGGGTGGTCCACCTCGACCACGGTGCCCGTGGCACGCAGCGATGGCTCTTCGGCAATCTCCTTCATCGACAGGATGGGGCCGCACGGGATGTCGAATTGGTTGAGGATGTCCATGGCCTCGAACTTGGTCTTGGTCTTGGTCCACTCCTCGATGCGGGCAAAGATCATCTTGAGGTGGGGCAGCCTCGCCTTGGGCGTGGCGTAGTCGGGGTTGGTGATCCAGCCCTCTTCGCCAATCACCTTGCAGATGGCTGGCCATACTGCTGCCTGCGTGATGAAGTAAATGTAGGCGTTGGGGTCCTTCTGC
>JBDKJB010000098.1:0-6381 GCA_039796835.1 Pseudomonadota bacterium
CACGATGATGCTCACCACCAACAGCGTACAGGTCATCAACCCCTGGCTCTACAAAAACACGGGCTTCGATCCGGTCAGGGACTTCGACCCGGTGGCGATGGTGGCCACCGCCGGCTATGTGCTGGTGGCCAACAACAACTTCCCGGCGAAGAACGTGGCCGAACTGGTGGCGGCGGCCAAGGCGGCACCGGGCAAGATCGCCATTGCTTCGGCCGGCAACGGCACGCTCAACCACCTGATCGGCGAGATGCTGCAGCGCGCCACGGGCACCGAGATGGTCCATGTGCCCTACCGTGGCGCGGCAGCGGCTGTCACCGACCTGGTGGCCGGGCAGGTGCAGGTGTCGGTGCAGAGTCTGCCGTCGTCGATCGCCTTCATCAGGAGCGGCAAGCTCAAGGTGTTGGGCACGGTAAATGAGACCCGCGTGTCGGCGCTGCCCGACGTGCCCACGTTGGGCGAGACGATCAAGGGCTTTGGCTCGACGCCGTGGTACGCGGTGTTCGCGCCGGCCGGCACACCCAAGCCGGCCGTGGCCTGGCTGCAGGCCGAGATCAGCAAGGCGCTGGACACGCCCGACGTGAAGGAGAAGCTGGCCAGCGTGGGCTGCGAGCCCTACAAGGGCACGCCAGACCAATTGGCCGCCGTGGTGCGCGATGAACTGCCGAAGTGGCAGAAGATCGTGAAGGAGTCGGGCGCGACGCTGGACTGAACGGGGGCACAGCCCAGGGCTGCCGACCCTAGGCCAGCCGGGCGCCGAAGAAGCGCATTGTCCGGTCCCAGGCCAGTTGTGCCCACACCGGGTCGTACTGAGTGATCGGGATGCGGCCGGGGCCAACCGCGGTTTCGTTGGCGAAGCCGTGGTGGGCCTGGTAGCGGTGGCCTTCGTAGCGAACGCCAGCGGCTTTCAGCTTGTCTTCGAGCGCGTCCACACCGCTCAAGGCAAAGGCGGCGTCCTGGGTGGCCCAGTGCGCCATCATCGGCAGCCGGATCTTGCCGGCGTCCACAAACTCGAGCGGCGGGTAGCCGTACCAGACCACGGCAGCGTCGGCCTCTGGGGCGAACACGCTGGAGAGCACCGTCAGCGCGCCGCCCATGCAATAGCCGGTGACACCCACCTTGCCGCTGCCGGCCTTCAACGATTTGAGGTGCTGCAAGGCGCCGCGGACGTCCTGCGAGGCGGCGTCGCCGAAGTTCAGGTTGCTCATCAGGTGGTGGGCCTCCTCGGCTTCCACCGTGCTGCTGCCGCGGTAGAGGTCGGGCACCAGAGCCGTGAAGCCGGCGGCGGCGAAGCGGTCGGCCACGCCGCGGATCTGCGCGTTCAGCCCCCACCACTCCTGGATGACGACGACGGACCCGTGCGGATTCGGGCTTTCGGCCAGGTAGCCGGACACGGCTTTGCCGTCCGGCCGTCTGAATTCAACGGTGCTGCCCATGACATACCTCCTGTGTGCGGTTTCGAAATCGTATCGGCTCAGCGTGCCACAGCGGGGGTGCCTTCGCCCAGGCGGACGGCCCCCAGCACCGATGGGGTGCGGCCCAGCATGCGCAATGCCGTCTGCAGGTGCTGGACATCGCGCACCGAGACCAGGAAGCGCAGCTCTGTGACGTCCTGGGCGTGCTCCTCGTCCATGGTGATGTGGTTGATGTCTACCTCGGCACTGGCCAGGGCAGACGCTACGCGCGCCAGCACGCCCTTGCCATTGCTGACCGTCACGCGCACCTCGCATTCGAAGGTGCGTTGAGGTTCGTCGCTCCATTCGACCGCGATGAAGCGCTCGGCATCCTTGTGCTGCAGGCGCTTGGCCACGGCGCATTCGGCGCGGTGCGCCAGCAGGCCTTCGCCCCGGCCCAGGTAACCCACAATGGCGTCGCCGGGGACCGGCCGGCAGCAGGTGGCGAACTTGACCGTCGAATCGTCGCTGCCATCGAGGGTGACGGTGGACAGCACGGGGGTGTCGCCGGCTGCGAAACGGGCCTGTGTAAGCAGGATGGCGTCGGGGCGTTCGCCACTCTCGGCCAGCAGGGCGACCAGCCGCTTGGCGACAATGCCGGCAATGCGTCGCCCCAGGCCCAGGTCCATCAGCAGTTCATTGCGGCTGCGGCTGCCGGTGAAACGCAGGAGCTTGTCCCACACGCCCTGACGCTGCGGACCTTCGTCAGGCAGGGCATTGAAACCTTCGGCGCGCAAAGCCTGGGCCAGCAGGCGTTCACCCAGTTTGAGCGATTCGGCCTGCTCCATGGTCTTGAGGTGGTGGCGAATCTTGCTGCGCGCACGTGCGGTGCGGACAAAGGCCAGCCAGGCCGGGTTGGGCTTGCTCACGGGCGAGGTGACGACCTCGACCACATCGCCATTTTTCAATTCGGCGCGCAGCGGGGCCTGCTCGCCATTGACGCTGGCCGCAATGCAGCGGTCACCGACATTGGTGTGGATGGCGTAGGCAAAGTCGACCACCGTGGCGCCGCGCGGCAGGGCCAGGATCTGGCTCTTGGGCGTGAATACGTACACCGCGTCGGGCGACAGGTCCACCTTGACATGTTCCCAGAACTCGGCGGCATCGCGGGTTTCGTGCTGGATGTCCAGCAGGGACTGCAGCCATTGCGTCCCTGCGCGCTCGTTGCCCTGCCCGTCCGAGCGGTCGGCCTGCTCTGATGCGCCCTTGGCCTTGTACAGCCAGTGCGCTGCAATGCCGGATTCGGCCACCACATGCATGACCTGGGTGCGCATCTGGAACTCGATGTGGATGCCGGCCGGGCCCACCAGTGTGGTGTGCAGGGACTGGTAGCCATTGGCCTTGGCGATGGCAATGTGATCCTTGAACCGGCCGGGCACCGGCTTGTACAGCTGGTGCAGTGTGCCCAGTGCGGTGTAGCAGTCGATCAGGGTGGGGACGATGATGCGAAAGCCATACACGTCGTTGACCTGCGCAAAGCTCAGGTGCTTGCCACGCATCTTCTTGAAGATGGAATACAGCGCTTTTTCCCGCCCGCTGATGCGCACAGCCATGCCGGCGGCGTCAAATGCAGCCTGGACCTCCTGCTGCACCTTGTCGATGATGTCGCGCCTGCGGGATCGTGCCCGTTCGAGCGCCTTGGACAGGACGGCATGGCGCCAGGGCCGCATGTGCCGGAACGACAGCTCCTGCAGTTCGCGGTAGGTCTGGTTCAGACCGAGGCGGTGGGCAATGGGCGCGTAGATGTCCAGTGTTTCGCGGCTGATGCGGGCCCACTTGTCGCGTGGCGTGTCAGCCAGGGTGCGCATGTTGTGGGTGCGGTCGGCCAGCTTGATGAGGATGACGCGCACGTCGCGCGCCATGGCCAGCAGCATTTTGCGGAATGATTCCGCCTGGTTTTCCTCACGAGTGGTGAACTCGAGTTTGTCCAGCTTGGTGAGCCCATCGACCAGCTCGGCCACCGGTGCGCCGAAGCGTTCCACCAGCTCGGCTTTGGTGAAGTGACTGTCCTCCAGCACGTCGTGCAGGAGCGAAGCCATCAGCGCCGGGGCATCGAGCTTCCATTCAGCGCACTGCGCAGCCACGGCAATCGGATGGGTGATGTAGGGCTCCCCGCTGTTGCGCAGCTGGCCCAGGTGGGCCTCGTCGGCATAACGGTAGGCCTGGCGGATGTGCTCGATTTCAGGAGGCTGCAGGTAGTCCAGCCGCGCAGTGAGCGCGGCAAAGCTGGCCGCAGCGGCGTTGGCGGCCTGCCGGTTGGGGGGCTCAGCGTGGTTTCCCATCGTGCCAATATATCGGAAATGGAAAAGCTGAAAAACAAAAAAGCACCCCAAGGGGTGCCTTTTCAGTGCTGTCCAGAGTCTAAAGCGATCAGATCGGCACTTTCTTGAGCATCTCGAGGCCCACTTTGCCGGCCGCGATCTCGCGCAGGGCGGTGACACCAGGCTTGTTTTTGCTTTCGATCTTGGGCGTGTGGCCCTGGCTCAGCATGCGCGCGCGGTAGGTGGCAGCCAATACGAGCTGGAAACGGTTCGGGATTTGCTGCAGGCAGTCTTCAACGGTGATGCGGGCCATGGATGTCCTTGGGGTTGGTGGATTGCCACTTCAGGCTGGAGGGGCGATGCGCAGGGCCTGGAAGGTGTCATGCCGGGCACGGCGCTGGGCAGAAACCTTGAGCCGCTGCGCGTGCACGATGGCCTTGAGGTCAAACAATGCACGTTCAAAGGTCTCGTTGATTATAACGTAGTCGAATTGGTCGACCTGCGCCATTTCGTCGGCGGCGTTGACGAGGCGCTGCTCGATCACCTCGGGGGAATCTTCGCCACGGCGTGTGAGTCGTCCGCGCAGCTCGGGCCAGCTGGGCGGCAGGATGAAGATGCCGACGGCATTGGCAAAGATCCGCTTGATCTGGATGGCGCCCTGGTAGTCGATCTCCAGGATCACATCCAGGCCCCGGGACATGCGCTCCTGGATGGCCTGCTTGGAGGTGCCGTAGCGTTTGCCATGCACGTTGGCCCATTCCACAAAGGCCCCTTTGAGCACCATGGTGTCGAACTCGGCATCGGTCACGAAATGGTATTCGCGGCCCTCCACCTCCTGGCCCCGTGGCGCGCGGGTGGTGTGGGACACGGAGGGCTGGACATGGGAATCCAGCTCCATCAGCGCCTTGACCAGGCTGGATTTGCCAGCCCCGCTGGGGGCGGCCACGACATAGAGATTGCCCGGATAGTCCATGTTGCTGCTTATTCGATGTTTTGCACCTGTTCACGCATCTGCTCGATCAGCACCTTCATGTCGATGGCGATCTGCGTCAGCTCCAGCGCAGCGGATTTGCTGCCCAGGGTGTTGGCTTCACGGTGCAGCTCCTGGATGAGGAAGTCCAGCCGTTTGCCGATTTCACCGCCCTGTGTCAGCTGCTGGCGGATTTCGGCCAGGTGGGACTGCAGGCGCGCCAGCTCCTCGGCCACATCGATGCGGATGGCGAAGGCCGTGGCTTCCGCCAGGGCGCGGTCCTGGGCTGCCTGTTCGGACACGGTGTGGCCGGCGCCACCGGCCTGGGCCGCAGCCAATGCATCGTTCCAGCGTTCGACAAAGCGCTGGCGGTTGTGCGCCACCACCTGCGGAACCAGCGGCTCCACCCGTGCGGCCAGGGTGGCGATCTGTGCGGCCTTGTCTTGCAGCAGACTGGTCAGGCGGGCCCCTTCGCGCTCGCGAGCCAGACGCAATTCCTGGAGGCACTGCCGCGTGAGCGTCAGCAGGCTTTCTCCGGCGCCAGTGGTGTCAGGCCGATCGTCCGAGGTCAGGCGCAGCACGTCGGCCACGCTCAGCAGCGGTGCCTGCGGGAGCCACGCGGTGATGGCGTCCTGCAGGCCATTGAGGCGCTGCAGCTGCGCCGGACTGGGCTCCCGGGGGCCGCCAGCCTGTGTGGATTCGATGAAGGCGCGCACCTCAACCTTGCCGCGCTTGAGCTGGCCTTGCAACAGGTCACGCAGGGCGGCTTCATGGCTGCGCAGATCTTCAGGCAGCTTGAAACTCAGGTCCAGAAAGCGGCTGTTGACGGAGCGGATTTCGACCCCGATGCGGCCTGGGCCTGCCTGGCTTTTCTGGGCGCTGGCGTAGCCCGTCATGCTATAAACTGGCATGCCTGTGTCCGGTAAAAAAGTTGCTTTTGCCCGCATGGCCTGAACCCGTTTGATTCTATGTCCACCAAGGCCAAGCCTGCGTCATTGCCCTCCGGTACCGTCATTGGCGGATACCGCATTCTCAACAAAGTAGCCGCCGGCGGCTTTGGCGTGGTGTATGTGGCCCTGGACCCGGACGGCCAGAAAGTCGCCATCAAGGAGTACCTGCCGGCGTCCCTGGCGTCGCGGGCGCCCGGTGAACTGCTGCCCCAGGTGGCGTCAGAGAAGCTCTCGCTCTATCGCCTGGGTCTCAAGAGCTTCTTCGAAGAAGGTCGCTCGCTGGCCCAGATCTCCCACCCGTCGGTGGTGAGCGTGATGAATTTCTTCCGCGAAAACGAGACCGTCTACATGGTGATGAACTACCTGGAGGGCGCCTCCCTGCAGGACTTCATCATCACCGCGCGTGATCTCAAGCAGCAGAAGGTCTTTCGCGAATCGACCATCCGCAGCCTCTTTGATGAAATCCTGCGCGGCCTGCGCATCGTGCACCAGCACAAGATGCTGCACCTGGACATCAAGCCGGCCAACATTTTCATCACCGATGACAACAAGTCGGTGCTGATCGACTTCGGCGCCGCCCGCGAGGTGCTGTCCAAAGAGGGCAACTTCATCCGCCCGATGTACACGCCTGGCTTTGCCGCCCCCGAGATGTACCGGCGCGACGCCGCCATGGGCCCCTGGACCGACATCTATGCCATCGGCGCCTGCATCTATGCCTGTATGCAGGGCTATCCGCCCAATGAGGCGCC
>JBDKJB010000099.1:0-6364 GCA_039796835.1 Pseudomonadota bacterium
CTCAATCGGCAAATGTGTCGCCGGGCAAATTATCTGCGCTACGGTGACTGATGCAAGCACCTGGGTCAAGTCAGGCCAAACAGGCCGGCTCGTCAGTCGGCGTAGATGCCCGCTTTGCGGATCACCGGCCCCCATTTGGCAGTTTCGCTCTCGAGGAAGGCTTTCAAGCCGGTGGGGGTCATTTTTTCTGCGGACGGTATCTCGGCATTGATCTCTGCCATGCGTTGCTTGACCACGGGGTCAGACATTGCCGCCTTGAGGGCAGCAGAGATCTTGTCCAGCGCCGCTTGAGGCGTGCCCTTGGGGGCGTACAAACCATGCCAGACTTTCACCTCGAAGCCCTTGAGGCCCTGCTCATCCAGCGTGGGCACATTGGGCAGCGCACCCAACCGGGTGGATGTGGTCACGCCGTAAACCTTGACGCGGCCATCACGGATAAGCGGGACCGTGGTGGTGGTCTGGTCACACAGCAGATCCACCTGACCGCCCAGCAGGGCGTTCATGGCCGGACCCGTGCCGCTGAAGGGCACGGTGGTCAGGTCCGTACCAATGCTGCTCATGAACAGAAGTCCACAAAGATGCGACACGGCTCCCAGGCCGGCGTTGGCAAGTGACACCTTGTCCTTGTTGGCTTTGGTGTGGGCAATCAGCTCATTGAGGTTGTTGGCTGGAAAATCCTTGCGTGCCAGAAGGGTCATGGGCACATCCAGCACCTGACCGATGTATTCGAAATCCTTGAGCGGGTCGAACTGCAACTTTTTGTATAACGCAGGCGCGGTCGCCATGCCCATGTGATGCAGGAAAATGGTGTAGCCATTGGGCGCGGCCCGGGCCGCCTTCGTGGCCCCGATGGTGCCTCCAGCACCCACGGCGTTCTCGACGAGCACCGTCTGCCCCAGCGACTTGCCCATCGGAACGGCCATCAAACGGGCCAGAACGTCGGTGGGGCCCCCTGCGGCGAACGGAATCAACAGCGTGATCGTCTTGTCCGGATAGCCAGCCTGGGCCACGGCAGGCACAGGCAGGGTCAATGCGAGTCCTGTCGCCACAGCGACGCCAAGTGCAGATCGGCGGGTGATGGCCGTAAATCGGTTCAACATGAGGGGTCCTGTTCCGTCAGTTCGAATGCGTTGTGGATATTGACATGCCAATGCCAAGACAGGCATCGGCACATTCCCTGTCCTGGTCAATGAAGCCGTGGGCCCAGCAAACGCATCACCTGTCCCATGTAACGCATGCTGAGAATTCGCTCCATGGCCAGGGCCATTTCAGCCTCATCGGCGCCTTGGCTCCAGGCCGCGAGGCGCTGCGCTTTGGCAATGATTTCATCGCGGGTGAGCGTGTTGCCCGGGTCACCCTTGGGTTCATCCACCCGGCCGGCCAGGCTGCGCCCATCAGCCAGGCCGACGGTCACCTTGCCGATCCAGCGCCTGGGGTAGGCAGCATCCACCTCGGCGTCCAGTTCCATCCGCACCTTGCCGCGGAAGGCCTTGGTGTCTGCGTCATTGAAATGCCGGTCAAACTCCCCCAGACCGGCATGCCCGAAGCGGGCCGCCAGCGACAACGCCGTGCCCATGGAAAACTTGCTCTGATGCACTGTCACAGGATTGACCACTGGCCCCAGCACGTCGATGGCCCCCTGGTGCACATGGGCCGTCACCTGGGCAATGTCCTCCGCCTTCAGCTTGTGTTCGCGCATCACGGCAATCAGCGCGTCACACGCCGGGTGGGTGTGTCGGCAGCAGGCGTGGTATTTGAACGAGGTTTCGACCGTTGCCCAGCGGCTGCCGAGCCCATCGGTCAATCGGGCCGGATCAGCGTCGGTCGACATGCCCGCAGCCATCCCAGTGACACCCTCCAGAATCTGTGCAGCACCCAGGAAACCATCCTGCGCCAGCTGGGCCGACATCAATCCAGCTGCCGCCGCATGCGCGGTGTGGAGCTGCTTGGAATCGGCGCCGGTGCGCAAGAACTCCCACAGGCCCGCCGCCTGCGTGCCCGCTGAACCGAAAGCGTGCTGCATCTGCTCTGCAGAGAGGCCCAGCATGTTGCCGGCCGCAGCACAGGCCGCCAAGGTGCCGGCTGTACCCGTGGTGTGGAACACCTTGTAGTGCGACCGCCCCAGAAATTCCCCAACGCGGATGCCTACTTCATACCCGGCGACAGACGCTGCCAGCAGCTCTTTGCCACTCTTGCCCAGCGCCTGTGCCAACGCCAGCGTGACCGGAAACACCACCGTGGCAGCGTGGAGCACCGAGCCGTTGTGCACGTCGTCCTGCTCTGCCATGTGGGACGCAGCAGCGTTGACCATGGCAGCAAAGTACGGTGTGGTCTGAACACGGTGCACCAGCTGCTCGGACTTGGCATCGGGCAGTACAGCGCCAGCAGCTGCCGCAGCGAAGCGAGCGATTGACTCCACCGGCCGGGCCCCCACACCTGCGACGCAGGAGGCAAACCAGTCCGCCATGAGGTCCTCGATCTTGGTGATGACATGCTCGGGGATGGCGTCGTAGCGCAACTGGGCAGCAAAGGTGGCAAGCTGTGCAGAGGGAGTCATGGTGTGAAAGAGTCTCGCATCGGTGGAAGTGGCAAATTGTCCGGGAAAATGGTGACATGACCCCAGCCCAGATCGAAGCCTTTTTTGCGCGTCTGCAGCACTCCAACCCGCATCCGGCAACCGAGCTGGAGTACACCACTGTGTTTGAACTGCTGACTGCTGTGCTGCTGTCCGCCCAAGCGACCGATGTGTCTGTCAACAAAGCGACGCGGCGCCTCTTTCCGGTGGCCAACACGCCCCCTGCGCTCCTCGCCCTGGGACAGCAGGGGCTGGAGGCTTACATCCAGACCATCGGTCTGTACCGCAGCAAAGCCAAGCATCTGCTGCAGACCTGTGGCATTCTTCTGCAGGCCCATGGCGGTGAGGTACCCCGGGAGCGTGCCCTGCTTGAAGCGCTGCCGGGCGTCGGCCGCAAGACGGCCAATGTGGTGCTGAATTCGGCTTTTGGCGAACCCACCATCGCGGTGGACACCCACATCTTCCGGCTGGGTAACCGCACGGGCATGGCCCTGGGCAAAACCCCGCTGGAAGTGGAGCAAAAGCTGCTTCGCTGCGTGCCGCCCCGGTATAAGGCCGATGCCCACCACTGGCTCATCTTGCACGGTCGCTATGTCTGCACGGCGCGTCAGCCGGAATGCTGGCGGTGCAGTGTGGCTGACTTGTGCGGCATGGCGCCCAAGCCCGTTCAACCCACCTCAGTTCGTTAACACCGCCCAGCGCCCACCCGCCGACACCACCGCCACATGCCCGCCAAAGGCGTTTTCAAGCTGACGATGGGCATTGGCATCCTCAGTTGACCCTGACCAGCGCAGTTCCCCCGCGCAGACGATGCTGATGCGGTCTGCCATCAAGGCGACTTGCAGGTCATGCAACACGCTGACCACGGCCACCTGGCGGGCCGTGAGCAGGCGCACGGCTCGCACCCAGTCCGCCTGGTGCGGGGGATCAAGGTGAGACAAGGGCTCATCCATCAGCACCACCTGCGCCTGCACGGCAAAAGCCCGCGCCAGCAACACCCGCTGCCGCTCCCCTGCCGACAGCTCCCCCATCGGACGGTGCTGTAAATCCTGGACCTGGGTGGCCTGCAGCGCTTCATCGACTGCATGCTCGTCGTCCAGGCTGGCGCCCCCCAGCAGACCCTGGTGCGGCAAGCGCCCGAGCATCACCACCTCGCGGGCGCTCAGGTCATCGTTGGCATCACTGCCCGAGCCCAGCCACGACACCCGCTGGGCCCGCTGCCGCGGTGCAAAACTGTGGAGGCTGCGCCCCAGAAGCTGGCGCTCCCCGGCAGCCGGAATCAGGCCGGCCAGGGCCTTGAGCCAAGTGGATTTGCCGGCCCCGTTGCGGCCTACCACACTGCACCACTGGCCAGGCAGCAACTGCCAGCTCAGACGGCGCAAAACGGTACGCCCCCCCAGCTCGACAGACAAGTCTGAGCAACCCAGAACCGGTTTCACAGCGTCATTCATGCGCCACGCTCCGCGAGTCGATCGAAGGCCCTGCGCCGCATCAACCACAGCAGGTAACCACCACCCAACAGCGATGTGATCACCCCTACGGGCAGCTCTTGCGGAGCGACAAGGCTGCGCGCCAACAGGTCAGCAGCCAGCAACAGCGCACCACCGGCCATCGCAGACAGCGCGACCAGTTGCCGGTGCGGTACTGACACCATGCCGCGCACCCAGTGGGGTGCCACCAGGCCCACAAACGCGATCAAACCCGCCTGTGCCACTGCGGCTCCGGTGGCCAGGGAGATCACCCCAACCATGGCGACACGGATGGGCTGAAGCGGCATGCCCAGGCTTTGGGCGGCCTCTTCGCCCAGGGTCAACGCGTCCAATGCTCGGGCTCCCACCCACGCCACCGCCAGACAGGGCCACAGACACAGCATCAGCACTGCAAGAGACTGCCAACCCACGAATGCGGTTGTACCCAGAGAAAAGGACTGCAGGGACTGAAGAACCTGGGGGTTGGACAGCACCATCAGCTCCTTAACAGCCGCCAGCACAACCCCCACGATGACTCCCGACAGCAGAAGCCGCAAGGTGTGCTGCACGCCCCCCGCAACTGCCAGGGTCAACAACACCCCCAGCACAGCTCCGACGAATGCTGCACCCGTCAAACCCAGGCGCACCCACCACGCCACCGCGGCAGCAGACGCGCCGAACCCAACCAGGGCCAGGGCAATGCCCAAAGAGGCGCCCGCCGCGCTGCCCAGCAGATAGGGTTCAGCCAAAGGATTGCGAAACAAGCCCTGACAGAGCGCGCCTCCGAGCCCCAGGAGTGCACCCACCGCCCAGGCACCCAAAGCCCTTGGAAAACGGATGTCCCACAGGATTTGCCGGTCCAACACCGTCTGGCCACCACCATCTGCTCCCCAGACCACAGAGCCGGGCCACATCCAGCCAGTGCTGCCCATCGCCAGGGACATGCATAACAGCAGAGCCGTGGCAATTGCCAAGGCCAGACACCAACGCCCCACCGACTGTGCTTCTCTTTTCACAGCTTCAGCCGTTTCATGCAATCCAGCACCCAACGTGCAGCCTCCACCAACCGGGGGCCGGGCCGAGCCAGCATGTCGTTCTGTTCAGGCGTGAAAGCACAAACACGCTCCCGTTGCACAGCTTTCATCGCTGACCACCCTGGTCGATTGCGCAGTGCTGACCATTGGCTCTGCGCCACCAGAATGATGTCGGGGTCCGCCCGAACCACATATTCGGGGGCGAGCTGCGGAAACACACCCATGCTCCGGGGCACGATGTTCTGCAACCCCAGCAAACCCAAGGTTTCACCGATGAAGGAGGCCTCTCCAGCCGCATGCGGTGCCGGACTGACCTGGACGTACACGCGCTTACCCAACGCAGCAGCAGGCATCTGGGCCGCCAAGGCAACGATGTCTTGGTGCATGCTCCGCCAGATCTGGTCGGCTTGGCCTGTCTGCAATGCGCGGCCCAGTCGTTGCAGGCCCGACAGCACCTCAGCGTGAGTCTTGGGTTCCATCGCCATCACGCGCAACCCCAGCGCTTCCAGCCGATCCGCCGCTCGGCCCGATGTGGCCATCAACACCAGGTCCGGCCGCAGCGCGACAATGGCTTCGATGTTCGGGTCCATCCCGCCGCCGAGCTGCGGCAGCTTGCGCACCTGGACCGGGTGGTTCGAGTAACGATCCACGCCGATCAACCGCTGGCAGGCACCGAGCGCGCAGACCGATTCGGTCAGGGAGGGCAGCAAGCTGACCACACGTTGCGGCGCCTGCTCAAACACCAGGGTCTTGCCACGGTCATCTTGCAGCGTGACCGTCGTGCTGTGCGCCGGGATGGCACTGCCCAGGCCCAGGCACAACCAGAACAGGACCGCGCGCCACACGCGACGACTCCACAATTCATGCATGGCTGTCCGCCCAGTCCTGGATGATGTGATGGACCTGCGCCAGGCCATCGGTCAGTGCCGCCGGCCCGGGCTGCAGGATGTCGGCGGACTTGATCTCAAACAGCTGCCCGTGCACAACGGCGGGCACAGCCCCCCACCCCGGACGTGCTGCCACCCGTTCAGGGCGGAATTTCTTGCCGCACCAGCTGCCGATGATGATGTCCGGCGCCCGCCTTACGACCTCCAATGGGTCGGCGATGATGCGGTTTTTGCCGTGGGCCTGCATCGCCAGCTCCGGAAAGATGTCTTCCCCGCCGGCGATGCCAATGAGCTCAGACACCCACCGGATGGCGCTGATCTGCGGCTCGTCCCATTCCTCAAAATAGACCCGGGGCCGCTTCGGCAACGCTGCCGCCTCGGTCTGGATATGCGCCATTT
>JBDKJB010000100.1:0-6352 GCA_039796835.1 Pseudomonadota bacterium
TCGGCCACCGCCTCGTTCAAGGTAGAGGGCACAATGCCCCGGATGTCATAGGCTTTGAAGATGGATGCGGTGACTTGCATGGCGGGATTGTAGAAGCCAGCCACATGTCCGGAAACGGCCAAGCGATACTCTGCCGCTGCGTATGATGACGCCATGCCCGCAGTCCCCACATCCACTGCCCAGTCATCCGAATGGACCACCCATCCAGACGCCTGCTACAAGGTGCTGAGTGCTCGCGATGCACGTTTTGACGGCCGTTTTTTTGTCGGTGTCACCTCCACGGGCATCTACTGCCGCCCGGTCTGCCGCGTGCGGGTGCCCAAACGGGAAAACTGCCGCTTCTTCGATTTTGCCGCGCAAGCCGAAGGGGCTGGCTTTCGCCCTTGCCTGCGTTGTCGACCGGAACTGGCCCCGCGGTCCTGGTCGGTGCAGGACGCCTCCGCTACCCTGGCACAGCAGGCGCTGCGCCTGATCGACGAGCCCGCCACCTGGGGTGATGGAGTGCCCACACCTGAACGCCTGGCGGCTCGCCTGGGGGTGAGTGACCGCCACGTTCGGCGCATCTTCGAAGAACAGTTTGGCGTCTCGCCTTTGCAAGCCCTGCAGACCCGCCGCCTGCTGCTGGCCAAGCAATTGCTGACCGACACCAACCTGGACATGCCTCAGGTGGCGCTGGCCAGCGGCTTTGCGAGCGTGCGCCGGTTCAATGCGGCATTCATGGCGCACTATCACCTGAACCCGACCGCTCTTCGGCAAGCGGCGAGTTCCCTGGCTGCGCCGGGCAAGACCCTGACGCCAGCCGCGGCAGCTTGCATCCAGATGCGCCTGGGTTTCCGCCCGCCCTACGATGTGCCGGCCCTGATGGCCTTTCTGTCCAAACGGAGCACCGCCTGCGTGGAGGTGGTCGATGCCGCACACGCCCGGGTCGGCCGCACGGTGGACCTGCAGATCGGCGCACAGCGCCATCTGGGGTGGCTGTGGGCAGAATTTCCCCTGAAGTCGCATCAGGTACATCTGCAGGTCAGCGAATCACTTGCGCCCGTGCTGCCGCAGCTCATTGGTAGGGTGCGGCAATGGCTGGATCTGGACGCAGACCCCACAGCCATTCACGCCACGCTGAAAGAGGCTTTCCCGGCGGGCGAGGGCCTGCGCATGCCTGGCAGCCTGAATGGATTTGAGCTCGCTGTGCGCGCCGTGCTGGGGCAGCAGATCACCGTGGCCGCTGCTCGCACGCTGGCCCAGCGCCTGGTCAATCGCTTCGGCGAGCCCTGCCCGACCCCGTTTGAGGGTCTGACACACGTGTTCCCGTCCGCTCACAGGCTGCGGGAAGCGAGCGCCGACTCACTTGGGGAGCTCGGCATCGTGAAGAACCGGCAGGCTGCCATTCTGGCGCTGGCGCACGCCACTGCCGACGGACGCATCCTCTTGCAAGCTGGTGCGGACCTGCCCTCCACCCTGGAAGCGCTCACCGCGTTGCCCGGCATCGGCGACTGGACAGCGCACTACATCGCCATGCGGGCACTGCGCTGGCCCGACGCTTTTCCGGCAGGTGACATTGCCCTGCACAAGGCTCTGGGCCTGGACCGCGCCAGCTGGGGCAGTGCCAAGGCCGCCCGCGCCGCTGAAGAACGGTCACAGGCCTGGCGACCCTGGCGCAGCTATGCCGTGATGCGGGCCTGGGCCAGTCTTTGAAGCTATTATTTATATAGCTTACTTGATAGATGAATTAACGGGAATACTCCTCTTTTCTTATGAAATTCGATCCCTCCATTGTCCAGACCCGCATGGCCAGCCCGCTCGGTGACATCCTGCTGGGCGCCACCCGCCGGGGTCTGGCCGGTGTGTGGTTCACCGACCAGCGGCATCGTCCGGATGCGCTGGACTTCAAGAACGTGCCACACGCCTGGCCCACCGATGACCGTCACCCGGTGCTGCGGGCGGCCCGACGGCAGCTGGACGAGTTTTTTGCGGGCCAGCGTCAGGCCTTCGATCTCGATTTCGACATCAGTGGCGGCACGGAATTTCAACAATCCGTGTGGCACGAGCTTCTTAAAATCCCCTGTGGGGCGGTCACCACTTACGGCGCCGTCGCCCGCCAGATGGGCAAGTCGGCGGCGGTGCGCGCTGTCGGCATGGCTGTGGGGCGCAACCCTTTGGGGGTCATCATTCCGTGCCACCGGGTGCTGGGGGCCAATCGCACACTGACAGGGTATGCCGGGGGACTGCAGCGCAAGATCTGGCTGCTGCGCCACGAAGGCATCGAACTGGCGGTGGATGAGCGGGCGCCCGAGCGTTCCACCCTGCTGTCCGCACCTGCGGCATCGGTGCCCCAGTCCGATCTGTTCCGTTGAGTCCTTCTCAGAAAGCCTGCTTTTGTCCACCGACACCGCTGCTGCCCCTGTTGCCAAACCCTGGCTGACCGATTTCCTCCTGGTGGCCCTGTTCTGGGGTTCGTCGTTCCTGTTCACGCGCATCACGGCGCTGGAGTTTGGCGCTGTCTCCAGCGCAGGCATGCGGGTCACCGTGGCGGTCATCACGTTGCTGGCCATCCTGGCTGCGCGCGGCCAGCTCGATGGCCTGGCACGGCACTGGCGCGGCACGTTCACCGTGGGCATCTTCAACAGCGGCCTGCCATTTCTGGCTTTTGCCTGGGCGCTCCTGCACATTTCCACCGGGCTGTCCGCCATCATCAACGCCACAGTGCCGCTGTTTGGTGCCCTGGTCGCCTGGGCCTGGCTCAAAGACCGGCCCAACTCCACCCGCCTGCTGGGCCTGGCCATCGGCTTCGTGGGCGTCGTCATGCTGGCCTGGGGCAAGGCCAGCTTCAAACCTGCTGCAGACGGCAGCATGGCCTACAGTGGCCTGGCCGTGCTGTCCCTGCTGGGCGCCTGCTTGTGCTACGGATTCGGTGCCTGCTTCATCAAGGTCCACCTGCCCACCGCACCACCGCTGGTCACCGCCACTGGCAGCCAGTGTGGTGCCTGGCTGTTGCTGGCCGGGCCCATGGTCTGGTTCTGGCCATCGGCGATGCCCAGCGCCAAAGCCTGGGCTGCCATGGCGGCCAGCGGTGTGCTGTGCACCGCCTTGCCTTACATCCTGTACTTTCGCCTGATCGACCGCATGGGCCCTGCCAAGGCAGTGACGGTCACCTATGTGATTCCGCTCTTTGCGGTGGCGGCGGGTGTGGTGTTTCTGAATGAGCAGGTCACGGTGTGGATGCTGCTGTGCGCGTCCATCATCCTGTGCGGCACGAGCCTGGCCACCGGGCTGGTGGGAGCGCACTGGCGCAAGTAGCGACCGATGCCGGTTGCGTTGGTGCCGATTGTCGGGATCGAACTGACGACCTACCGCTTACAAGGCGGTTGCTCTACCACTGAGCTAAATCGGCTGGAAGTGCCTATTTTATTCGCTTGAGCGCCGGGCGGCCGCCACCGCCAGGAGCACCAGAGGGGCCATGGGGTGGCTTGGGGTCGGTGGGCGGCGTTTCGGGTGTCGGTCCGGCCACCAGTTTGGGGCCTTTGGCCGGTTCGGCACCGGGGGGTGTGGGGGTCACCTGCACGCCTGCCGACAAGGGGGCCGACTCATTGGCTGACTGTCCGGGTTGGCCCATCGGAAACGCCATGCCCTGGCCATTCTCACGGGCATAGATGGCGACCACACGGTGCACCGGCACCATGATTTCGCGCGCAGTGCCTGCAAACCGGGCCTTGAACTCGATGTACTCATTGCCGAGCTTCAGGGCGCTGGTGGCGTCGTAGCTGATGTTGAGGACGATTTCACCGTCCTTTACGTACTCCATCGGCACACGGACACTGTCATCCACCATCACGGCCACGTAGGGCGTGAGGCCGTTGTCCACGCACCATTCAAACAGGGCCCGGATCAGGTACGGGCGCGTGGAAGCGGAATCCTTGGCGTCGAGCATGGTGGCTGGAGATTACTTGCGCATCACCTTTTCTGAAGGCGTCAACGCTTCGATGTACGCGGGGCGCGAAAAGATGCGTTCGGCGTATTTGAGCAGAGGTGCGGCATTCTTGGACAGGTCGATCCCATAATAGTCCAGGCGCCACAGCAGGGGAGCGATGGCGACATCAAGCATCGAAAAATTGTCCCCCAGCATGAACTTGTTCTTCAGGAAAATGGGGGCCAGCTGGGTGAGCCGGTCACGGATGTGGGAGCGCGCCTTGTCCAGGGCTTTTTCGTTCGACTTGGCCGCGCGCGACTCCAGCGTGGACACATGGGTGAACAGCTCCTTTTCAAAGTTGAGCAGAAAGAGGCGCACGCGCGCGCGATCCACCGGGTCGCCGGGCATCAACTGGGGATGCGGGAAGCGCTCGTCGATGTATTCGTTGATGATGTTCGACTCGTACAGGATCAGATCGCGTTCGACCAAGATCGGCACCTGACCATACGGATTCATGACACTGATGTCTTCCGGCTTGTTGTAGAGATCCACATCACGAATCTCAAAGTCCATGCCTTTTTCGAACAAGACGAAACGGCAACGGTGGGAAAAAGGGCAGGTCGTGCCCGAGTACAAAACCATCATGATCAGCGGCTCCTGAAAACAAAAAAGAGTGGACTGCCCGCGGCAGGCCACTCTGCGGGCACGAAACTTACTTGACGTTCTTCCAGTAGGCGGCGTTCAGGCGCCAGGTGAAGACGGTCAACATCAAGAGGAACAGCAGCACCCAGACCCCCACGCGCACACGGCTGCTGGCAGCGGGCTCGGCGGCCCACTGGAGGAAATTCACGAGGTCTGCCACAGCCTGGTCGTACTGCAGGGGTGTCAGAGCACCGGGGCGGGTCTGCTCCCACCCTTTGAACACCTTCACTTCATGGCCGTGGTCCTGCTTGACATCAAACAGGGGCTTGCGGTCGCCTTGCAGTTCCCACAGGACATGGGGCATGCCGACGTTGGGGAACAGGAGGTTGTTCCAGCCGGTGGCCTTTTCACCGTCGCGGTAGAAGGACCGCAGGAAGGTGTAAAGGTAGTCAGGGCCGCTGCCTTTGCCGATCTCGGCTTTGGAGCGGGCCGCCAGGCTCAGGTCAGGCGGATTGGCGCCAAACCATTCCTTGGCCTGCTTCGGGTCAATCGCGGCCTTCATGGTGTCGCCGACCTTGTCGGTGGCAAACAGCAGGTTGTCCTTGATCTGCTGCTCAGTGATGCCGATGTCGCGCAGGCGGTTGTAGCGCACAAAGGCTGCTGAGTGGCAGTTCAGACAGTAGTTGACAAACAGCTTGGCGCCATTCTGCAAGGAGGTGCGGTCGTTCTGCAGGTTGGGAGCCTTGTCCCAGGCGATGCCGCCCTCGGAGGAAGCCATGGCCGACGCCATGCCAAGGGCCAGACCCAGGCCCATCAGCAGGCCAGCCAGACGTTTTTGAATGCCCATCAATGTCATGTCGTCTCTCGCTTTCAGTGGGCAGTGAAGGTCACGCGGTCGGGGACCGGCTTGGGTTCACCCAGCTTGCTCCACCAGGGCATCAGCAGGAAGAAGCCGAAATAGAACAAGGTGCCCACCTGGCTCACACGTTCGCCAATCGGGGACGGGGCCTGCGTGCCCAGGTAGGCCAGCACAACGAAATTGACCACAAACACAGCGTAAAGCCATTTGTGCCAATCCGGACGATAGCGGATCGACCGCGCCGGACTGTGGTCCAACCAGGGCAGCGCAAACAGGATGACGCATGCGCCACCCATGACCACCACCCCCCAGAACTTGGCGTCGATGCCGAACATCAGGACCGTCGCCACCACCGCTGCGCCCAGCATCAAGCCCTTGACCAGGACCGGCAGCCTGAACTTGAGGACCCCCAGCAAAGCGCCCAGCCACACACAGGCCACCAGCACATACATCATCTGGTCGGTGATGGCGCGCAGCATGGAGTAGAAGGGCGTGAAATACCAGACCGGCGCAATGTGCGGCGGGGTCTTGAGCGGATCAGCCGGGATGAAGTTGTTGTATTCGAGGAAATAACCGCCCATCTCAGGGGCAAAGAACACGATGGCCGAAAACACCATCAGGAACAGGCAGACGTAGTAGATGTCATGCACGGTGTAGTACGGATGGAAGGGAATACCGTCCAGCGGGATGCCGTTCTTGTCCTTGTTGGCCTTGATTTCGATGCCGTCCGGATTGTTGGATCCGACGTCGTGCAAGGCCAGAATGTGCGCAGCCACCAGGCCCAGCAGAGCCAGCGGCACCGCAATGACATGGAATGCGAAGAAGCGGTTCAGCGTGGCGTCGCCCACCACGTAGTCGCCACGGATCAGCAAGGCCAAGTCAGGGCCGATGAAGGGGATGGCAGCAAAAAGGTTGACGATCACCTGGGCACCCCAGTAGCTCATCTG
>JBDKJB010000101.1:0-6306 GCA_039796835.1 Pseudomonadota bacterium
GGTCTTCTGCGCAAAGACCACCTTGTCCTCGTCCATCAGTTCGGTGCGGCCCTCATAGACCACACCGGCCAGGTCGGTCACCCAGATGTTTTCACGCGGGATGCCCAGTTTGACCAGGAGGCCCAGGCAGGCCAGAGCTGCGGCGCCAGCGCCACTGGTGACCAGCTTGACTGTTTTGGGGTCTTTGCCCACCACCTTCAGGCCGTTCATGATGGCCGCACCCACCACGATGGCGGTGCCATGCTGGTCGTCATGGAAGACCGGGATCTTCATGCGCTCGCGCAGCTTGCGTTCGACGTAGAAGCAGTCCGGCGCCTTGATGTCTTCCAGGTTGATGCCGCCAAAGGTCGGCTCCAGCGCGGCGATGATGTCCACCAGCTTGTCGAGGTCGTGCTTCTCGTTCACCTCGATGTCGAACACGTCGATGCCGGCAAACTTCTTGAACAGGACGGCCTTGCCTTCCATCACCGGTTTGGCAGCCAGCGGGCCGATGTCGCCCAGGCCCAGCACGGCGGTGCCGTTGGTGATGACGGCCACCAGGTTGCCACGGGCGGTGTATTTGTAGGCGGTGGCGGGGTCGCGCGCGATCTCTTCGCAGGGCACGGCCACGCCAGGCGTGTAGGCCAGCGACAGGTCGTGCTGGTTGATGAGCTGCTTGGTGGCGGCGATGGCCACCTTGCCGGGCACGGGGAACTCGTGATAGTCCAGCGCGGCACGGCGCAACTCTGCGCGGCGCTGCTCCACGCTCACAGGGTCAGTGGGCAAAGCGGGGGAATGGGGTGATGTCGGCATGTGCGTCTCCGGGCTTCTGATGATGCCCTTGTTTTGGGGTGCGGATTCTAGTCCGAACTAGGGAAAACCCCAAATCGGGGCGCTTGCCCCGGTTCTTTCGCACCAGCTCAATACAAGGAATAGCCGCCGTCGATCAGCAACGAGTCCCCGGTGTGAAAGCTGGAGGCCCGGCTGGCCAGATACACCGCCACGCCGCCGAAGTCGGCTGCCTGACCCCAGCGGCGCATGGGCACACGCGGCAGCACGTTGCCGGCGAACTTGGGGTTGCTGGTGGCGTTGGCCGTCATGTCGGTCTCGATCCAGCCCGGCAGCACGGCGTTGGCGCGGATGCCAAAGCGGGCAAACTCGACCGCCAGGGCCCGCACCATGCCGCCCACCGCTGCCTTGCTGGCGCCGTAGTGCTCATTGCGAGCCGCCCCGTGGATGGCGGCCAGAGAGGCCGTGACCACTAGGGACCCGCCGGCCCAGCCTGCTTCGCCGGACTGCGCCCGCCCGACCATGTGCCGGGCCGCGGCACGCAGCGTGAAGAAGGCCCCGTCGAGGTTGACGCGCATCACGCGCCGCCACTCGTCGCTGCTGAGTTCGAGAAAGGATTTGGTGCCCCGCCCGCTCACCCCGGCGTTGGCAAAGCAGGAGTCCACCCGGCCCAGGGCCTGCACCGTGGCGGCGAAGCTGGCGTCCACAGCAGCCTCGTTACCGACGTCACAGACCCAGGCTTCCACGCGCCGCCCGGTCTGGGCCAGCCGGGCCTGGGCGGCGGCATTCTTCTCGGCATTGGTGCCCCAGATGGCGATGTCGGCCCCGGCTTCTGCCAGCGCCAAGGCGTAGCCCAGGCCAATGCCGCTGTTGCCCCCCGTGACGAGTGCGACGTGGCCGGTCAGGTCAAACGGGGCATAGGACATGGCGATCTCCGTTCAGGTGCAGGCAGGGCGGCCTGTGTCGCCACCTTGCGCGAACAGGCCGGAGCCCTGATTGTGACCTGCATGGGCTGAAACACCAGCGCTGGCGGGATCATGCTCAGATGGCCACCATTTCAAAATCGGCTTTGGCCACGCCGCAGTCCGGGCAGGCCCAGCTGTCGGGTACATGGGCCCAGACGGTGCCTGCGGCAATGCCGTCTTCGGGACGACCGGTGGCCTCGTCATACACAAAACCGCAAACGATGCAGACATACGTGTTCATGATCAATTCCTTCAAAAATAGTGGATATTTTCCGTGATTGGATATGAGTAGTTAGCTATCTAAAATGTAGCTATCTGGAGGCAAGCTCAGACAGAAACCAGGCTGTTCAGGTGGTTCTGATAGTGGTCGGCATGGCGTTCCTCCACCTTGGCCAGGGCCGCAAAGCGCTTCTGCGCCTTGGCCAGTGTGGCCTGGAATTGAAGGGCGTGCTCTCTGGATTCGGCGATCTGCTCGTCGATCTCGGCTACCGCGGCGGCGTTGCCTTCGGTCTCAGCGGTCTTGCGGAAACTGGGGTACATCTCCGTGTACTCGTAGGTTTCACCGTCGATCGCGATCTGCAGCGCCTGGGCAGGGGTCAGGCTGGCCTTGGGATAGAGGAGGTCCAGGTGGCCGAAAGCGTGCTGCACCTCTTGTGCGGCGGTTTCTTCAAACACGCGGGCCGTGGCTTCGTCGCCGGCCTCACGGGCCAGCTTGGCGAAGTAGCGGTATTTGATGTGGGCCATGGATTCGCCGGCAAAAGCGGCTTCCAGGTTGGCCCAGGTCTTGATTTCGGGGCGGGTGCGGGTCGCGGTCATGGAGGCTCCTTGGGGTGATAAATAGATAACAACAATTACTACAGGGCAAATGGTAGATTTAATCTATTTAAAAGACCAATTGAAATTTCCAAAATCATTGATAGGGGCTATCAAGAGGGGTCGAACCCGCGCACCGGCAACTGGCTGCGCTGCAGCCAATTGAGCGGCGAGTACGCTGCGGTCCCGCAGGTGGCGTGCAGCGTGTAGGCCAGCCGCGAATGCGCCGACCGGTTGGCTGCGCTGTAGTGGGGCAGCCGGCCGTGCAGCAGCACGAGGTCGCCCGCCTGCGCCGGCAGAGGCAGGGCGTCGGCCTGGGTGGGCCAGGGCGTGCGGTCTAGCACTTGCATGCCGACCTGCCGGGAGCCTGCGGAGGGCCGGGCAAAGCATTCGCGCAAGGGGCTGCGGTGGCCGCCGGGCTGCACCCACAGGCAGCCGTTGTCCACGGTGGCGTCTTCCAGCGCAAACCAGAAGGTCGTCACGCTGTGTGGCTCGGTCATGAAAAACGTGGCGTCCTGGTGCCAGCGCACTTCGCCACCGATGCGGGGTTGCTTGAAGATGAACATCGACTGCCACACCTGCGGCTGCACCAGGCCGGTGTCCTGCGCCAGGGCCGCCAGAGCCGCCCCGTGCGAGAAGGCGTCCATGACCGGGTCCAGGTCGTGCAAGGCATGGCCAATCTTGTTGATGCACTCTGCTTTGGGCCGGGTCAGGCGGCCTTGGGGGTCCAACGCTTCTTCCTCGAGAAAGCAATGAATACCTTCGGCGGAGTCCAGAAATGCGTCGTCCACGCGGCGGGCCTGTTCCTGTGTGCTGAACACGCTGCGATGCTGGTCGATGTCAAAAGCGTCGACGATGGCGCGCGCCCGGGCGGTGGCCGCCTGCACCTCATGCGCGGCCTTGAACTTCGGCAGCACCAGATAACCCTGCTGTTGCCAGTGGGCTGTCTGTGCGGAACTCAGGAAAGACATGGCTGAAACATATCAGACAACAGAGGGAAAAATCCGTGCATTCACGTAGGTTGCGAGGGGTGGTGCAAGGCTACCATGCCAGCACAATCATCATATGTTTGGAGCCTTGATGCTGCCGCACCAACTTGCCCGCCGTTCCATCCTGTCAGCCGCCGCCTGTGCCTTGGTCTGCGCGGCAACGACCGCGCCTGACACGGCCCGGGCCCAGGCTGCAGGGTACCCCACCAAGGCCGTCACCATCGTGGTGCCGTTTGCGCCGGGCGGGGGCACCGACATTGGCGCACGGCTGATTGCGCAGAAGCTCACGGCCAGGTGGGGCCAGAGCGTGGTGGTGGACAACAAGGGCGGCGCTGGGGGGGTGGTCGGGGTGGATGCCGCCGTCAAGGCCCGGCCGGACGGCTACACGCTGCTGGTGGGCAATGTGGGCACGCAAAGCATCAACCCGAGCCTCTACAAAAAGCTGCCGTACGACCACGACAAGGCTTTTGCGCCCATTTCGCTGATCGCCGAGCTGCCCTTCTTCGCATTGGCGCGGCCCACGCTGCCGGCCAACAACATCCGTGAGCTGATCGCCTTTGCCAAGGCCAACCCGGGCAAGGTCAGCTTTGCCAGCAGCGGCAACGGCGGCTCGCCGCATCTGTCCGGCGAGATCCTGCAAGCAGTGGCCGACGTGAAGCTGGTCCATGTGCCCTACAAGGGCGGCGGCCCGGCGATGAACGACCTGATGGCTGGCCACGTGGATCTGCTCTTTGCCTCGGTGCTCGAATCCGTCGGTCACGTCAAAGCGGGCAAGCTGAAAACCCTGGGTGTTTCCACCGCCACACGCTCGGCCGCCGCGCCCGACATTCCGACCATCGCCGAAAGCGGACTGAAAGATTTCGATTCGGGCTCCTGGCTGGGCCTGTTTGCGCCAGCAGGCACGCCGCCCGAGATCGTCAACAAGATCGCCGCCGATGTGAAGGCCGTGCTGGACGACGAGGCCACGCGGCAAGTTCTGATCCAGCAGGGAGCCAATCCCAAAAGCAGCACGCCCGCGCAGCTGGCCGCGCTGATGGAGGCGGATCGCAAACGCTACGCCAAGATCATCAACGACAAGAACATCAGCCTGGATTGACCATGTCTGCACCCACTGTCAAAACCATGCGCGTGGTGCCGGTCGCCGGCCGCGACGGCATGCTGCTCAATCTGTCCGGCGCACACGGCCCGTTCTTCACCCGCAACATCGTCCTCGTGACAGACTCGGCCGGCCACACCGGCTTGGGCGAAGTGCCCGGCGGCGAGAAGATCCGCCAGACCCTGGAAGACGCGCGTCCCTTGGTCGAGGGCCAGTCCATCGGCAACCTGCAGGCCATCCTGAACGCCATGCGTGCGCAATTCGCCGACCGCGACACCGGCGGCCGCGGCTTGCAGACCTTCGACCTGCGCACCACCATCCATGCCGTCACGGCGGTGGAGTCGGCCTTGCTGGATTTGCAGGGCCAGCACATGGGCCTGCCGGTGGCGGCCTTGCTCGGCGAAGGCCAGCAGCGCGACGCCGTGCAGATGCTGGGCTATCTGTTCTTCGTGGGTGACCGCAACAAGACCAACTTGGCTTATGTGGACCCGGCCAACGAACCCGACACCGCCGACGGCTGGTTCCGCCAGCGTCATGCGGAAGCGCTGACGCCCCAAACCATCGTGCGCCAGGCCGAAGCCGCCCAGGCGCGCTACGGCTTCCAGGACTTCAAGCTCAAGGGCGGCGTGCTGCAGGGCGACGCCGAGGTTGAGGCCGTGACGGCGCTGCACGAGCGCTTCCCGCAGGCGCGCGTCACGCTTGATCCCAACGGCGGCTGGCTGCTGAAGGACGCCATCCGCCTTGGCCAGAAGATGCGTGGCGTGGTCGCCTATGCCGAAGACCCCTGCGGCGCCGAGGAAGGCTTTTCGGGCCGCGAAGTGATGGCCGAATTCCGCCGCGCCACCGGCCTGCCCACGGCCACCAACATGGTCGCCACCGATTGGCGGCAAATGGCGCACTCGCTGGCCCTGCAATCGGTGGACATCCCCCTGGCCGATCCGCACTTCTGGACCATGGCCGGCAGCGTGCGCGTGGCGCAGACCTGCCGCGACTGGGGCCTGACCTGGGGCTCGCATTCCAACAACCACTTCGACATCTCGCTGGCCATGTTCACCCACGTGGGCGCCGCCGCGCCCGGCAAGGTGACGGCCATCGACACCCATTGGATCTGGCAGGACGGCCAGCGCCTCACCAAAGACCCGCTGAAGATCGAAGGTGGCTACGTGCAGGTGCCCAGGAAGCCCGGCCTCGGCATCGAGATTGACGAAGCCGAGCTGGCCAAAGCGAATGCCCTCTACCAGCAGCATGGCCTGGGCGCGCGCGACGACGCGGTGGCCATGCAATTCCTGATCCCGGGCTGGAAGTTCGACAACAAGAAGCCCTGTCTTGTCCGGTGAGTCAACGCACAATTCGACCCATGATCCGCCTACGACCTGAAAACCTCCGTTCCGCCCGCTGGTTTGCGCCCGACGACCTGCGCAGCTTTGGCCACCGCTCCCGTGCTTTCCAGATGGGCTACGATCAGGTCGACTGGGCGGGCAAACCCGTCATCGCCATCCTGAACACCTGGAGCGACACCAACACCTGCCACACGCACTTCAAGCAGCGGGTCGAAGAGGTCAAGCGCGGCGTGTTGCAGGCGGGCGGCTTTCCGCTGGAGCTTCCGGCCATCTCGCTGTCCGAGAGCTTCGTCAAACCCACCACCATGCTGTACCGCAACCTGCTGGCCATCGAG
>JBDKJB010000102.1:0-6272 GCA_039796835.1 Pseudomonadota bacterium
ATCATCGCCCGCGAGCCCCGCGTGGTGCACTACAAGCTGGCCGACGGCAGCTTCAAGGTGGCGGCGGGCTGGTTGATCGAAGCCTGCGGCTGGAAGGGCAAGTCCATGGGCCAGGCGGGGGTGTATGACAAACAGGCCTTGGTGCTCATCAACCGCCAACCGGGCAGCGCCCTGGGCGCCACCGGCGGCGAGATCATGACCCTGGCCAGGGCGATCCAGACCAGCGTGTACGAGCGCTTCGGGATCCGCCTGGAAATGGAGCCGGTGGAGGTGTAGCACTCCGGTCGCAAGCGCCGGATGTGTGGCCAGTCCCCGCCACCGTGCTGAAGCCCTAGCGGTTGGCCTCGGCGGCAGCCAGGTCGTGCAGGATGCGGCGCATCATCAGGCCCGGCTTGTCAGGGGCGAAGTTCAGGTCGAACTGCGGTTCCACGTCCTGCTTCACGACGTCCATGATCCATTCGAGCGCATCCACGTCTTCCAGATAGGCCTTGGCCGAGGCGGTGTGCAGGTAGTCGTCGGCTTCGGGGTCATCGAGCTTGAAATCGCGGCTGTTGAACCACCAGTAGTGGATGCTGCCATTGGTTTCGGGCGTGAAGATGTGGGTGATGTTGAAGCGGTAGGTGTGGGGTGTGCCGCTCGGGTGGTTCGCGTCCACGATGCGGGCGTAGGCCGTGTGCAGCGCCGGGCTGACGAAACGGGCTTCCGAATAGCGGTCCACGGGCTTGCTGGTGAGGCCGGTGGGCACGGCGTACACCCCGGGGGGCGGGGAGTTCTTCAGCGCCCGGTCGATGACGACCACGTCGCCGTCTCGCCGCACCTGCAGCTTCGAGCGCGCGTATTCTGGCGTGCCGATGGCGCCAGGGTGCAGGAACGGGAAGTGCGTCTGGTCCAGCAGGTTCTCGTGCATGGCCACGTAGTCGGACTTGATGTGGAATTGCCCGTGCACGCTTTTCCAGCCGGCGTCATCCAGCCAGTGCGTGTCGGGGACCAGGGCCTCGTCAGCCAGGTCGGCGTCGCCCATCCAGATCCACACCAGCGGGCCGCGCTCGGCCAGCGGAAAGCTGCGCACTTGACCGTTGCTGGGGGTGACGGGCATCGAGGGCATGCTGACGCAGCGGCCCGATGGGTCGAACTGCATGCCGTGGTAGCCGCAGACCAGGATGTCCCCCTCCAGCCGGCCTTTGGCCAGCGGAAAGGAGCGGTGCGGACACCGGTTGCGCACGGCGATAGCTTCGCCGGCCAGCGTGCGGTACAGGGCCACGTCCACGCCGAGCAGCCGGCGGCTGATGATGTCGCGGGAGATTTCCGAAGACAGGCCGGCCACGTACCAGCAGTTGCGGATCAGCGGTGTGGTGTGGTCGGCAAAGCCGCCCGGTTCAAAGCTGCTGGGCAGATGTACGCGGGGGGTGAATTCGACGGTCTGGTTCATGGGTTCGCCTCGCTTCGGTCGATGTTCAGGCGTCCAGCACCAGCCGCTTGCCGCGGGTGCGCGAGACGCAAATGCACAGGATGTCGCCCGCTGCGCGTTCCTCGTCAGACAGGTAGCGGTCGCGGTGGTCGATCGGGCCGTCGCATGACACCACGGGCAAGGGGCACAGGCCGCACTCGCCGCGCCGGCAGTCCCACAGCACGGGCAGCTTGGCGGCGGTGAGCGCGTCGAGGATGCTGGCGTCGCGTCCGACCTGGATCACGCGGCCGGACCGGCGCAACTCCACTTCAAAAGGCACTTCATCACCTGTGGGTCCGGCCGTGAACAGCTCGCTGCGCACCCGCTCGGGCGACCAGCCCAGGGCAGCCGCGGCGTCGCGCAAGGCCTGCACCATGGGGGTCGGGCCGCACACGTAAGCCGTGGTGCCGGCAGGCTGTGCGCGCAACAGTGCCTGCAGATCGAGCGTGCCTGCCTGGTCGCTGAAATGGAACCGGGCCCGCGCTCCGGCGACCTGCCCCAGGGCTTCGCGCAGCGCCATCTGCTCGGGCGAGCGTCCGGCATAGACCACGGTGAACGCCCGATGCCGCCGCGCCAGACTGCGCGCCATGGAAAAGATCGGCGTGATTCCGATGCCTCCCGCGACCAGCAGGCTGTGGGTGTCGCGCCGGTCCAGCGGGAAGTTGTTGCCCGGGGGCGCCACCTGCAAGCGCGTGCCGGGCGCGAACGTGGCGTGGATGTGCGCGGAGCCGCGCGCGCGGTCTTCGCGTTGCACGGCAATGCGGTAGCTGTGGCGTGGGTCGTCCTGGTCTTCCGTGCCCCCCAGCAGCGAGTAGTGGCGCACCAGCGGGCTGCCGTCCGCAGAGTCCGCATGCAGGGCAATGTGCGCGCCGGGCTCGTAAGGCGGCAGGGCCTGGCCATCCGCCGCAGTCAGCAGGTATTCGCGCACGCGGGGTGTCAGCTGGCGCATGGCCGTCACCACCACATCGATGTTTTTTCTGGCCACGGCAGTAGTCCTCGGTGCCTGCGCGGGGTCAATCCAGCTTGATGCCGGCCTGCTTGATGGTGGGCCCCCATTTGGCGACTTCCTGCTGCATGAGCTTGGCCATGTCGGCAGGCGCCATCGTGTAGGCCTCGTACGTGAAGGCGGTCAGCTTTTCGCGCACGTCCGGGGCCTGCATGGCCTTGACCACGCCCTCGTTGATGCGCTGGATGACCTCCTTGGGCGTGCCTTTCGGCGCCAGCAGGCCGAACCAGCCGCCGACCGTCCAACTGGCGGGTGCACCCACATCGGCGGACGTGGGCACGTTGCCATAGCCGGCTGTGCGGGTGGACGCCGCCACGGCCAGGAAGCGTGCCTTGCCTGCCTGTACCACGGGGCCGGCGGAGACCGCGCTGCCAAGGGCCCAGTCCACCTCGCCGTTGGCGACCGACTGGTAGAGCTGCGAAGACTCCTTGAAGGGCACGTGCGTCATGTGCGCACCCGTGGCCGACTCCAACAGTAGGCCGCCCAGGTGGGCCGGGCTGGCGACGTTCCAGGAGCCGTAGGAGACCGCGCCCGGCTTGGTCTTGGCGGCGGCGATCAGGTCGGCCATCGTATTCCATTTGGAAGCAGCGGGAACCACCACGAAGAAGCTGTTGCGCACCAGCGGTGTGATGGGGTCGAAGTCGTTGAAGACGTTGTAGGGGAGCTTGGAAAACAGATGCGGCTGGGTGCCGATGTGGTAGTTGTCCATCTGCACCAGGGTGTAGCCGTCGGCGGGCGAGCGCTTGGCGGTTTCGAACGCGATGAAGCCGCTGGCGCCGGGCTTGTTTTCAATGATCACCGGCTGGCCCCATTCCCGGCTCAGCTTGTCGGCCACGATGCGCAGCAACACATCAGGGCCCAAGCCCGCTGGGAAAGGGGTGATGATCTTGACGGTCTTGCTGGGAAAGGCCTGGGCGAGCGCGGTGCCCGAGGGGGCGAGGGCCGCCGCGGCCAAGGCCAGGGTGGCCAGGAGCAGTCGGCGTTGGGCGGGATGCAGCATGGGGTTGGTCTCCGGTGAAGGGTTGGCCCCCGTCTGGCCGATCCGATTTCAGACTTGCTTTGTGGGGGGATGGCAAATTTTATTGATGAAAAATAAAGTCTATTAAATCAAATAAAATGTATCACTAGACTATTTATAGAACAAATATGGATGTCGTCACCCATGTCCGCACTTTTGCTGCCGTGGCCAGTTGCCACAGCTTTTCGGAGGCCGCCCGGCAGCTGGACGTGGTGCCTTCCGTCGTGGCCAAACGCATTGCCCAGCTGGAGCAGCATGTGGGCGCCCGCCTGTTCGAGCGCACCACCCGCAGGGTGGCGCTCACCGAGGCTGGCGAGAAGCTGCAGGCGGGTGCGGGGGTCCTGGTCAGCAGCTTCGAAAGCCTGCTCGACAGCGTGGGCCGCGATGAAGACAAGCTGGAAGGCCACATCCGCGTCATGGCGCCGACCACCTTGACATTGGCGCATCTGGGCGAGGTGTTCAACGCCTTTCTAAGCCGGCATGAGCGCATCACGATGGAGATCGCGCTGGTGGACCATTCCGCCAACCCGGCGGAGCAGGGGTTTGATCTGGCGATCAGCGGGCGTTCGGCCAGCTACGAAGGGGTGGTCGACATCCCCCTGTGTCCCGTCGGCCTCATCACCTGCGCGGCGCCCGCCTATCTGGAGCGGGCGGGCATGCCGTCGCACCCGCGCGACCTGGCTGAGCACGCTTGCCTGGTCTTCAAACCCACGGGCGCGACCTGGCCTTTCCAGAGCAGCCGCGGCATCATCAACGTGGACGTGCGGCCCCGCTTGGTGGCGGACGACAACCGCACTTTGCTGGGTGCAGCCCTCGCGGGGCTGGGGGTCGCGTCGCTACCGGCCTATGTGGCGCAGGAAGCCCTGGCGCAGGGACGGCTGCTGTCGGTGCTGGAGAAATTTCCCGCTCAGGAAACCTGGTTCAAGGCCTATGTACCCAAGCGCCGCCAGCGTGTGGCCCGCATCGCGGCGCTGGTCATTTGGCTAGCAGACCAGCTGGCGCCACCCCGGTGGAAGTATTGACGGCCATCCGCACGACGCGCAGGGCGGCCTGCCTTCAGTTCTGGGTCAGCTGAGTCTTCTCGAGGACTGCAGAGTCCTGGAAAATCCGATCAGGCCTTGTACATCTTGGATCCATTGCTTCATATCAACGGCATGCGTGTGGCAGTCCAAGCGTCAGGATTCGGCGACCTGCCCGGCAGGCAACCTGAGCACCAGATCAAACCCTTTGACCAAGAGATTTTCGTCGTCGAGAGCAGCAAACCCACTTTGCATTTTGCTGCGGGGCGTTGGCAGGGTGTCCCATCTGATGCAGCGCGGGACCGAACAAACAAATCCGGCCTGCGTGAAGATGTCTTGCATGGTGCGGAAACGGATGCGGTTGGTGTAAAAGCCAGCGCGACGGAACAAGGCGCTTTCCCAGACGCGCTCGGAAAAGCGCAGATTGTCCAGCCGACCCCCCAGGTGGTCCTGCAGGTCCACCCGGTGCACACCCACGCCACCGGGCTTGAGGATGCGCTTATGCTCAGCCAGAAAGCGCCTGAATTCAGCCGCGGGAATGTGTTCCAGCACGGCATTCGAAAAGCAGAAGTCGACACTTGCGTCGGGGAGGCCGGCCAGCGATGCCACGCCTTCGGTCAGGTAGCTGGCCTGGCACTGGTCAAGCCACTGTCCGATGACCTGCGCCCTGGCAAAAGGCTCCGTGTCGTAACCCAATTCCCCCAGGTGATGGGCCAGCTGGTGGTAGGTGGTGAGTGCGGTACTGGCAAAGGGCCCGGAATCCACCAGCCAGATCTGGTCCGCACCCATCAGGCGGGCCGCCAGTGCGGTGGACAGAGAGTCACCCGGTCCGATCTCGAGCACCTTGAAGCCAGTCCCCGCCTGCTTGAATCGGGGTGGCTGCGCCCCGGGTGCCAAGAGGCCGGCGGTCTGCGCGTGCAGCAGCAGGGACCGGACGGACGACACGGCGTTGTCCATGTTGCCATGGACGAAGAGACCAGCGCGTTTCCAGAATCGGTAGGGCAGCGGCAGGCGCGACAACAGGATCTTGGCCGCGATCTTGGCCCACCACGGGATGAGACGCTTGAGGCGGTTCAACCGGTGATCTTCAACAGGTCCCCGTCCTTGCCCAACTCCAGCAGGCCGGCCGCCGAATAAATGCCCAGCTTGGCCCGCGTGTCGGTGATGTCCAGGTTGCGCATGGTCAGCTGGCCGATGCGGTCCAGCGGGCTGAAGGGCGCATCCTCCACCTTCTCCATCGAAAGGCGTTCGGGCGCGTAGGTCAGGTTGGGGCTCTCGGTGTTGAGGATGGAGTAGTCGTTGCCGCGGCGCAGTTCGAAAGTAACCTCGCCGGTGATGGCGCGCGCCACCCAGCGCTGAGCCGTTTCGCGCAGCATGATGGCCTGGCTGTCAAACCAGCGGCCCTGGTAGAGCAGGCGCCCGAGCTTGCGGCCGTTGTCACGGTACTGCTCGATGGTGTCCTCGTTGTGGATGCCGGTCACCAGGCGCTCGTAGGCGGCGAACAGCAGCGCCATACCGGGCGCTTCGTAGATGCCACGGCTCTTGGCTTCGATGATGCGGTTTTCGATCTGGTCGCTCATCCCCAAGCCATGGCGGCCGCCGATGGCATTGGCCTCCAGCATCAGGGCCACGCTGTCGGCAAAGGTCTTGCCGTTGATGGCGACCGGCTGGCCTTCTTCGAAGCGCACGCGCACTTCTTCGGCCTTGACCGCGCAGTCCTCGCGCCAGAACGGCACGCCCATGATCGGGTTGACGATGCGGATGCCGCTGTTCAGGAATTAA